>NZ_JAUQTX010000363.1:0-4896 GCF_059803775.1 Azospirillum sp. UFLA03-27
TGGCAGTTCACAACCGAAAATGCGCGGATCAAATTGCGCAGCCTCTACCCATCAGTTCAGCCTTGAACGAGGACTAGAGCAGATTCCGATCATTCTGGTTCGTAGCCGGCAGCGGTGAAGAAGGCTCGACTGTCGGTTGGCGTCACGTTGTCGATTGCATCGCGGATGGCATCCGACAGTTCTGGGAGCGTCCTTGCGGCGGCTTTCCTGAGGTTCGCCTTGATCTTCGAGAATGCCATCTCGACGGGGTTGAAGTCGGGGCTGTAGGGCGGCAGGAGTTTCAGGACGGCGCCTGTCCGCTCGATTGCCGCCCGGACGGCCGGAAGCTTGTGGGCGGGCAAGTTGTCCATCACGACGACGTCTCCGTGGCTCAACGTCGGCCCCAGGATCCGCTCGACATAAGCGAGGAAGGCCGCGCCGCCCATGGCGCCGTCGAGCGTCATCGGGGCGGTGATCCCCGACAACCGAAGGGCGCCGACGAAGGTCGTCGTCTTCCAGTGCCCATGGGGAACCGCAGCACGGCAGCGTCCTCCTCGTAACGCGCGGCCATACATCCGGGCCATCTTGGTGGAGGTGCCGCATTCATCGATGAACACCAGGCGCTCCGGGTCCAGGCCTGGCTGGGCGTCGAACCAAGCCTGGCGGCTGGCGGCTATGTCCGCTCGATCCTGTTCGGCAGCGTGCGCCGTCTTTTTTTCCGCGTTACGCCGTGACGCTGGAAGAACCGGCGCATGCTGCTGGGCAGCGGCCGATACCCCACCGCTGCGTCCAGACGCGCGGCCACCTCCGCCAAGGTCAGGTCGGACTTCTCTTCGATCCAGCCCAGAATGAGGTCCCGGTGCTCGTCGATCCGATGTGAGCGGACATTGCCACCACGCTTGTCCGGAGTCACGTCGCCGCGCGTCCGTGCACGGGCAACCCAGCGGATCGCCGAGGAAATCCCGACTTCGAAGCGCGCCGCGGCTGCCCGACAAGAGGCTCCAGCCGCAACCGCCTCCACCACGCGCCGACGAAGATCGACCGACAGTGCTTTCGCCATCCAGACCGGTCTCCTCCAACCAGTCCGAACCGTGAATCACAACGGCCCATCCTAGGGAATCCCCGATTCAGATGGCCGGCAATCCGTTCTAAGGCTGGAACTCATAAAAGGGGTTTCCAAGGATGGGCGGTCGTGATTCAAGGTTTCCGAAAGGAGACCTTTGTTGGACCGAGACTTTTTCTGGCTGACCGACACGCAGTTTGCGCGGCTTGGGTGGGGAGAGCTCAAGCGCGCAGGCTGCGTCCGATCACAACCTTGTACCGGAGCATCGTCACCTCGGCCAAGGAGCGGCGACCGTACTGGACCGCCGTCTGCCAGCCGAGCCGACCACGCCGGTTGATCATCTGGATGTGGCGATCGTGTTGGCTGGGGGGCGCCCCCGGCCGTGTCCCTCGGCACCGCGGTCGCGCGCGGCGGGATGATCACCTCGGCGTCTGGGGCACGCTCGGCAATGGGTCGATAAACGGGCTCGCCATCGTAGGCGCAGTCCGCCAAGTCCGCGCTGGTCGGGGGCTTGATCTGATCGAGCAACGAGGTGACCAGAGAGGCGTCACCCCCTCATTGCTCGTCAACTCCGAGGTGAGAACCTCCCCCATAGTGGGGTTGACCGCCAGATGAAGTTTTCTCCAGCTTCGGCGCGTCGTGCCGCCGTGCTTTTTCAATTGACAATCACCCTTGCAGAACACCTTCAGCCCCGTGGAGTCGATCACCACGGTCACCACCGGCCTTTTCTGCTCAGGAAGTGCTCGGATCAAAATATCCGTATTAATTCGGATAGCAATTAACTATTTGATTTTGCACAAGAAATTTTTTGGAAAGCGAGCCGTGGAACAGGTTCCGTAATGATACGGATGGCGGCGGACGATGTGCGTGGGTGAGAATTCGTCCCGGCCTGCATCGCAGTCGCCGTTCATCCGAGGACGCACCAATGACCGAGGGAGCTGACCGACCGCTGATCTGGATCGGACGTACGGACTATGGCCGTCTGCTGAGGGCAATGGGTCGGCTGGCCGTACAGGCTCCGGATGTATCGGCGCTCCTATCCCGGGAACTGGATCGCGCGATCGTCCGTCGGGAAGGCGATCTGCCCCGGACCATCGTGCGCATGGGCAGCCGAGTGCTGTTTCTCCGCGACGACGACATGCCGTGCGAACGGGGCAAACCGGTGCACCCGGACCAGTCGGCCATAGAAGGCCAGATCAGCCTTGCATCACCTTTGGGCGTGGCCTTGCCCGGCCTCCGGGAGGGAGCCCGCATGCCCTACAGCGATGCCGACGCAACCATGCGCTGGCTGTCGGTCGAGCGCGTTCTGCCGGCCTGAGCCGCTTTCTCTTTCCCCTTGCAGGATCGAATTATGAGCACACCGCCGCGGCCCAGCCGGCTGCCGACCATCACTTTGGCCAACAGCGTTCACGAGCGGCTGTCCGAACTTGCCTTTGCCGCTGGCGACCGGATGCCGGAGGTGGCGGAATATCTGGAACGCGAATTGGAGCGTGCCCGCGTGGTGTCTGATGAGGCTTTGCCGCCGTCAACCGTCACCATCGGCTCGCACGTCACGTTCGTGGATTGCGATACCGAGCAACGGCACAGCGTTACACTGGTGTGGCCTATGGGGGAGGATGTCTCGCACCAACGGCTGTCCGTCATGACGCCGGTGGGTGCGGCTCTGATCGGGCTTCGCGCCGGTCAAAGCATCGGTTGGAAGAACCGCATGGGGACGTGGCGTCGCCTCAAGGTTGAGGCGGTTTCTCAGCTCGACGGCACAGAGGGCGCTGGAAATCAGATTCTCTGATCCCGCCGATCATCCGCGGCTTGGCGCCGGCGTGCCGGAGCCTATGGCATTACGCTGTTCTCCATGATTGAGGCAAGGACGACACCATCATGAAAAGGCCACCCCCATCGTGGGGAGTGGGTGGATTGAGACGTCCAGATGGCGCCGTCGTCAGCCTGCCTCGCGCCCTGTCAAAACTCGGATTCTGTTCCCGCACGCAAGCCGAGGCTTTGATAGCCGAGGGGCGCGTGCGCGTCGACGGTCGGGTTATCCGCGCCGCGACGGCCCGCGTCGATCCCGGCCGCGCCCGCATCGCCGTCGATGGCGCGCTGGTCGTGGCCGAGCGTAAGGTCTACTTGGCGCTCAACAAGCCGCGGGGCCTTGTCACGACCCGGGATGATCCGCAGGAGCGGGCGACGGTCTACGATTGCCTTGAGGGGCTCGATCTCCCATTTGTTGCGCCTGTGGGGCGTCTCGACAAGGCGAGCGAGGGCCTTCTGCTCCTCACCAACGACACCCGCTGGGCGCAACGCGTCTTGAATCCCGCATCGGACGTCGAAAAGACCTATCACGTCCAGATCGACCGCCTGCCGGACGAAGGCATGCTGGAACGCGTGCAGGCGGGCATGGTGCTTGATGGCGAACGCCTTGTCGCGAAGTCGGCAAGCCTGCTCCGTGCCGGCGCACGCAATGCATGGCTCGAAGTTGTCCTCAGTGAAGGCAAGAACCGCCAGATCCGGCGCCTGCTCGGCGCTGTCGGGGCAAACGTGCTCCGCCTCGTGCGCGTCAATGTGGGCGGAGTGCGGTTGGGCGATCTCGCAAAGGGCTCGGTCCGGCATCTCACGCCGACGGAAAAGGCGATGCTTGATGTTCCAATCCCGACTGTTCCGGCATGTGTGAATGATGTGGTCTCTGTTCCCCGGGCAGTCGACTAGTCCGCTGCCTCGGTCAGGGTCGTCTTACCGACGTCTGGGCGCCCAGGACGATTGGCGCCGACGGCACGGATGCGGACCTCGGTTCCAGTCGGGGAGGGTGCTCCGTCCTGTGGAGCGCCAACGCTAACGGAGAAGCCCGGCAACACCAGCTTGCTACCGGGCCCGGCATCGGCCATGATTGGAGCTGCCATGATGATCGTCGCTCTCCAGAACCGTCCTCTTTTGCGCGCTGGTTGCGTGCATTCAGGCACGTCCGCCCCGGATCTGGACCGCTAGGCAGCGCCACGGTCCAGAACCGGGGCTCCACATTCCCGACATCGCCGCAGCTGGGGAGGACCCGCGTTTCATGCGGGCAATCCCCCTGGCTTGTTCCTGCTGACCGCCGTCGAGGCCGCCATCGCGACCTTGGACGTCAACTTTGGAGATGATCCGATGATGACGGAGCGTGACGTGACGCCGCCGAACCGCCCTGCTGAAGCCGAAACCCGCACATCGCAGGTCGTGCCGTTCAAACAAAGGCCGCAGCGGCCGGCCGCTTCCCAGCCTCGCCCGCAGAACGGCGGCGATGACACCTCGCCGCCCGCCGCGTGACACGGTCCCTGGCGGGTGGGGATGTCTCCCGCCTCGCCATCAAATTTCCGGGCCCACGTGTGAAAGGATAGAACCATGCCTTCTCCCGACCTGTTTCCGGCTGTCACGCTGTCATCCGACGACTACGTCCGCCTGCTCGGTCTTGCCGCCGCTTCCGCAGCATCGGAACCTGATGTCTCCGACTATCTGGGCGCGGAACTCGAGCGAGCGATGGTGGTACGGTCAGGCGAGGTCATGCCGACCGTGGTTGCGATGAACGCGCATGTCACCTTTCGCAACGAGGCGACCGGACGGGTTCGGACCGTTACCCTCGTCTATCCCTCGGAGGCCGATTTGGCCGCAGGAAAGGTGTCTGTCCTGACACCGATCGGCGCCGCGCTCATCGGTGTCGCCGAAGGGCACTCGATCTGCTGGTACACGCGTTCGGGCGAGGCGAAGACGCTGACCGTGCTGGAGGTGGAAAAATGAGGGCGCAGCGTTCCTTGACCTGCTCCCCTGAAACTCCTCCAGGCTGAGTTAGAGTCCGTCGAGCAAGGAGACGGACATGAAGAAGAGCCGGT
>NZ_JAUQTX010000364.1:0-4677 GCF_059803775.1 Azospirillum sp. UFLA03-27
AGGAAGCGGTCCTCGCGGGCCGGGGTGGTCAGGGGCGCGCCCTTCTCCTTCCAGTCGGGGATCAGCTCGTCGAGCGCATGCGGCTCGAACACCGCGCCGGAGAGCAGATGGGCGCCGACCTCCGAGCCCTTCTCGACGACGCAGACCGACAATTCCTGTCCGGCCTCATTGGCGAGCTGTTTCAGGCGGATGGCCGCGCTCAGGCCCGACGGGCCGGCTCCGACGACAAGGACGTCGTACTCCATCACCTCGCGCGGATCGCGATCCATGGTCCCCATGCCTCCCGCTTGATTGAAGCGCCGGGGCCATTTCCGCAGGGTCCGGCGGCTTTCGGAACGGCGTATGCCTTTCGCACCCGCCAAAAAGGATATCTAAGCCCATGTAAGACCACAGGAGCCGTGGTAAGGTCAAACGATGATTGACCAATCCGACATCCTCGCCGCCCTGCGCTGGCACGTCGACATCGGGTGCGACGAAGCGATCGGAGACGAGCCTTTGGACTGGGCGACGCTGGCCGCCCGGCCGGCGGTGGCGCGTGCGCCGGCCGGCGCATCGGCGCTGCCGCCCGCCGCGGCGCGCCCCGCCCCGGCGACGACGCCACGGTCGGCGTTCGGGGGTCCCTCCGGCGCGTCGATGTTCGGTGCGCCCGTCACGGCGGACCTGCCGCTGGGCGCCAGCGAGGCCGGGGCGAGCGCCCGCGCCCGCGCCGCCGAGGCGCGCAGCCTGGAGGAGCTGGAGTCGGCGCTGCGCGCCTTCGACGGTTGCCCGCTGAAGGCGACGGCGATGAACACGGTCTTCGCGGACGGCAATCCCGCTGCGGACATCATGCTGATCGGCGAGGCGCCGGGCGAGGACGAGGACCGGCAGGGCAAGCCCTTCGTCGGGGTCAGCGGCAAGCTGCTCGACCGCATGCTGGCCCAGGTGGGACTCGATCGCAGCACGGTCTACATCAGCAACATCCTGCCCTGGCGCCCGCCCGGCAATCGGTCACCGACCCAGGCGGAGATCGCCGCCTGCCTGCCCTTCCTGGAACGGCACGTCGAGCTGATCGGGCCGAAGGTGCTGGTACCGCTGGGCGGCACCTCCGCCAAGACTTTGCTCAACCGGGCGGAGGGCATCACCCGCCTGCGCGGCCGCTGGTTCGACTACGCCTCCCCCGGCCTGTCCGGCCCGGTGCCGGTCCTGCCGATGCTGCACCCGGCCTATCTGCTGCGCAATCCCATCGCCAAGCGCGAGGCGTGGCGTGACCTGCTGACCCTGCGCCAGCGCTTTCCGGGTTGACCAACCGCAATCGTCGTTTTGCCCCCACCCTAATCCTCTCCCGCTGACGCAGGGGAGGGGGCAAACCCGCCACCGCAGTGGTTAATGACGCCCATTTCCTAAAATGCCTCTCTTATTGCGTCTATTCTTGCGCTGTCATTCGAACATTCGACATCCATAGATATTCCAAACATTACTCAAGTACTTCGAAAGATCGGAGTGGTTTACCAAGTCGCCGCTATGCCGTTGCGCCAAATGGCACAGAAAGACCCATGACCTTGCGCCAAAAGGGTCTTCCCACTGGGCTAGGGCCATTTTTCCACTCCCACTAAGTTGCTGAAAATCCTTGTTAACAGGCGGCATTGACCGCTGTTGGGGAATCATCTTCTTGCGATTCCCGTCCAGTGCGGTTATTCGAATATCATGTTCCGGATATTGTGCAGCGCAGCAAACACCGTCTCGCTGCGGCGGAAGGTCCTGGGAATGGCGGGGGTGGCGCTGGCGCTGTGCGCGGCACCCGACCCAACGGGCGGCTATCGCCCAGCCCAGGCTGGCCTTGTGATCCACGCGCCGGATGGACGCCCCGTCGTCCCGCCGGGATTCGATCGTGCCGAGCAGAACCTGCTTCTGGCGACGGACGCCGACGCCCGCGCCGTCCAGCTGACGGAAGAGGACGCCCGCCATTACCGGCGCATCTTCGCGCTCCAGGAGCGGGGCGAGTGGGAAGGCGCCGACTGGGAAATCCGCCTGCTGCGCGACCGCCGCCTGATGGGCCATGTGCTGCGCCAGCGCTATCTGCACCCCGACCGCAAGGCCAGCTACGACGAGTTGGCCGGCTGGCTCCAGCGCTACGGCGACCTGCCGGGGGCCGAGCGCATCCACGCCCTGGCCCAGCGCCGCGCCCCTGCCGGCCAGCAGCGCGCCCTGAAGCCGCCGCGCGGCAGCGACGGGGAGCGGCTGACCGGATCGCTGGAGCGGTTGGGCGGACTGCGCCCCGAACCGCTGCCGGAGGCCGTCTCCGACGAGGACCAGTCCGACCCGGACAAGAGCGCCGAGGTCGCCGAGGACAAGACCAAGCTCACCGTCGCCCCGCGCAGCCGCACCGCCAGCCGCACCACTCACACCACCCCGTCCCGCGTGACCGACTTGCTGCGCGCCGGCAAGCCGGGGGCGGCGCTCGCCCTGCTCAACCAGGACGACTTCGGGCGCAGCCTCGATTCGGTGCAGTATGACCAGGCGCGGGCACGGATCGCCGCCTCGCTCTATTATTCCGGCGACGTGACGCAGGCGCTGTCGCTGGCCTCGGCCAGCGCCGCCCGTTCCGGCCCGGCGGTGACCGAGGCGCATTGGATCGCCGGCCTCGCCGCTTGGCGGCTGAAGCAGTACGACCGTGCCGCCCGCCACTTCGCCAATCTGGCCGAGGCTGGACCGCGATCGCCCTGGCTGGCCTCCGCCGCCGATTTCTGGGCCGCCCGCGCCCACGCCCGCCGGGGCCGCGAGGAGCAGGCCCGCGCCCATCTGGCCGCAGCGGCGCGCTACCCGCACACCTTCTATGGGCTTCTCGCCCACCGCAAGCTGGGCGGCTCGGGCGACCTCAACTGGCGCACGCCGGAGCTGACCGGGGACCATCTGAAGGCGTTGTCCGCCCTGCCCGGCGGCACCCGCGCCATCGCCCTGATCCAGGCTGGACAGCGCGAAACGGCGGAGCTGGAGCTGCGCCGCATCCACCCGCGCGGCGACGCGCTGGCCGAGCAGGCGCTGGTGGCGCTGGCCGACCGCGCCGGGTTGCCGGGGCTGGCGCTCCAGGTCGGCAACGCGGTGGCCGGTCCGGACGGCGCGCCCTACACGGCGGCCCTCTACCCGGTGCCGCACTGGAAGCCGCGCGACGGGTTCGCCGTGGACCGCGCGCTGGTCTTCGCGGTGATGCGGCAGGAATCGCGCTTCGACCCGCGGCTGGTCAGCTCCGCCGGGGCCACCGGTCTGATGCAGATCATGCCGGCCACCGCCCAGCACGTGCAGGAGCGCAACGCCGACATCGGCGAGGCCGACGCCGCCCGCACCGGCCTGTTTGACCCCTCCACCAACATGGAGCTCGGACAACGCTACATGGCGGAGCTTCTGAACAGCCAGGACATCGGCAAAAACCTGTTCCTGCTGGCCGCCGCCTACAACGCCGGCCCCGGCACGCTGGCGCGCTGGCGCCGGGAGCTGTCGGACATCGGCAACGACCCGCTGCTGTTCATCGAGAGCCTGCCCTACGCCGAGACGCGGAACTACGTCGAGAAGGTCGTCGCCAACTTCTGGATCTACCGGCTGCGGCTGGGGCAGGAAATCGAATCGCTGGACGCCGTTGCGGCGGGCGGCTGGCCGGTCTATATGCCGGTGGATGTCTTCCCGGCGGCCCGGTCCACCCAGGTCGCGCAACACGCCGAATCCGCCGATGCCGAAAATTGACGAAACCCGCCCGTTCCTGCCCGTCAACATCGCCGTCATGACCGTATCCGACACGCGCACGCTCGCCGACGACCGCTCGGGCGACGCGCTGGCGGAGCGGCTGACCGGCGCCGGCCACCGGCTGGGCGCCCGCGCCATCGTGAAGGACGACGTCGCCGCCATCCGCGCCCAGGTCCAGGCCTGGATCGCCGATCCGGAGGTCGACGTCGTGCTGACCACCGGCGGCACCGGCGTGACCGGCCGCGACGTGACGCCGGAGGCGGTGGAGGCGCTGTTCGACAAGGCGATCCCCGGCTTCGGGGAGCTGTTCCGCCAACTCAGCTACGCCAAGGTCGGCACCTCGACGATCCAGAGCCGGGCGACCGGCGGGGTCGCCAACGGCACCTACATCTTCGCCCTGCCGGGTTCGCCCAGCGCCTGCCGCGACGCCTGGGACGACATCCTGGTGTTCCAGCTCGACAACCGGCACCGCCCCTGCAACCTCGTCGAACTGATGCCGCGCCTGCGCGAGCATCAGGTGTGACCGACACCGCCGGTCTTCACGGTGCCCTGACGCGGCTGCCGACCTTCGCCGGTTTGCCTTCCGGGGCGCTGGAACCGATGCCGCGCCGGGGCGTGGCGCACGACCATGTGCGGCTGTCGGGAAAGGGCTTGGTCGCCCGCGTCCCGCGCTGGAGCCAGCTCGGGCTCGACCCCTTCGCCAATCTGGAACAGCAGGCCACCGCCTTCCGCCGCGCCGCCCCCGGCGGACACACTCCGGAGCTGGCCGCCGTCCTGCCGCCGGGGCCGGAGCTGCCCATGGGCGCGCTGGTGGTGACGGAAATCGTCGGGCGCCCGCCGCGCCTGCCGGGCGACATGCCGGCCATCGCGCGGGCGCTCGCCGCCTTGCATGCCCTGCCCCTGCCGCCGGACGGCGAGCGTCCCTGTCTCTTATACACATCTCCGAGCCCACGAGACTATAAC
>NZ_JAUQTX010000365.1:0-4630 GCF_059803775.1 Azospirillum sp. UFLA03-27
GTTATAGTCTCGTGGGCTCGGAGATGTGTATAAGAGACAGGGTCCCCTCCCTCCCCCGCTGCGCAGGGGAGGGCGATCGGTGCGACGTCCTGTTCCCTCCCCTGCGCAGCGGGGGAGGGTTAGGGTGGGGGCCCGTGTTGCCACGCAAGCGCCTATGCGGAACTCCAAGCTGAAATACCGCGCTCGTGACCTGCGCACTCAGCCCACCGACGCCGAACGAGCGCTTTGGCGCCAATTGCGCAGTGAACAGCTCAGCGGATGGAAGTTTCGCCGTCAGCACCCCATTCCCCCCTACATCGCTGATTTCGCCTGCATCCAGGCAAAGCTGGTTGTCGAAGTCGACGGCGGCCAGCACGCCGACTCCGCCTACGACTCCACTCGGGACGAGCATCTGCGCCATCATGGCTGGCGAATCCTGCGCTTCTGGAACAACGACGTGCTCAACAATCCGGAGGGCGTGGCGGCGACGATCCTCACCGCCATCGGCGGGCCGAAACTCCCGGAGGGGGATTGACCAACCCGCCCTACTGCAGTTCCGACAACCGCGCCGCCTCGTCCTCGGCCGTCAGCGCGTCGATCAGCTCGTCCAAGGCCTCGCCGGCCATCACCTTCTCGATCTTGTAGAGCGTCAGGTTGATGCGGTGGTCGGTCACCCGGCCCTGCGGGAAGTTGTAGGTGCGGATGCGCTCCGACCGGTCGCCGGAGCCCACCTGACTCTTGCGGTCGGCGGCGCGAACCTTGTCCTTCTCGGCGCGCTCCCGCTCGTAGAGGCGGGCGCGCAGCACCTTCAGGGCCTTGGCCTTGTTCTTGTGCTGGCTCTTCTCGTCCTGCTGGCTGACCACGAGGCCGGTCGGCAGGTGGGTGATGCGCACCGCGCTGTCCGTCGTGTTCACCGACTGCCCGCCGGGACCGCTGGAGCGGAACACGTCGATGCGCAGGTCCTTCTCGTCGATGTGGATGTCCACCTCCTCCGCCTCGGGCAGCACCGCGACGGTGGCGGCGGAGGTGTGGATGCGCCCCTGCGTCTCGGTCGCCGGGACGCGCTGCACGCGGTGGACGCCCGATTCGAACTTCAGCCGGGCGAAGACGTTGCGGCCGGTGATGTTTGCGATGGCCTCCTTGTAGCCGCCGATGCCGGTCTCGCTGACCTCCATCGTCTCGAACCGCCAGCCGCGCAGGCCGGCGTAGCGGCGGTACATCTCGAACAGCTCCGCGGCGAACAGGGCCGCCTCGTCGCCGCCGGTGCCGGCGCGCACCTCCAGGATGGCGTTCTTCTCGTCCGCCTCGTCCTTGGGCAGCAGGGAAATCTGCACCCGGCGCTCCAGGGCGGGAATGCGGCGGGTGAGGTCGGCGAACTCCTCCTCGGCCAGCGCCTTCATGTCGGCGTCGCCCGCCGCGTCGGCGATCATCCCGGCGAGGTCGGCGGCCTCCGCCTTCGCCTTCTTCAGCTCGGCGATGGCCTCGGCCACCGGGGTCAGGTCGGCGTATTCCTTCGACAGCCGGGCGAAGTCCGCCGGGTCCACCGTCCCCGCCGCCATCGCGTCCCGCAGCTCGTCATGGCGGGCCACGACCCTATTGAACTTCTCGTCCAGGCTCACGTCGCTCGTCCTTATCCAAATCGCTCCCGGCGGGCTCGTCCAACCGGAACAGCCGGAACAGCAGCCGTTCCGCCGCCGCCCGCTCCGCCAGCCCGGCCCCGTCCGGGTCCGCCGCCATGGCGCGCAGCGCCTCCGACGGGCCGTGCAGCAGCCGGTTGACCAGAAGCCGCGTCGCCGACGCCGCGTCCAGCCCCCGCTGCTCGTCCAGCAGGCGCCGCCGCTCCGTCTCGAAATGCGTCCGCAGCGCCGCCACGGCGGGCACCGCGGCGCGCTCGGCCCGGTGGCGGGCGAAGGCCGCCAGGGCGTCGTCCACGATGGTCCAGGCCGCCTGGGTCGCCGCCTCGCGCCCCACCCGCCCTTGCAACGCCACGCGCTCCAGATCGGCGAGGTCGTAGACGAAGGCCTCGTCCAGCCCGGCGACGTCCGGATCGACGTCGGCGGGGATCGCCGCGTCCACCACGAACACCGGGCGCCGGCGGCGGCGCTTCAACGCCGCCCCCAACTGCTGTGCGGAGAGGATATAGCGCCCCAGACCCGCCGCGGTCACCACGATATCCGCGCTGGTCAGCGCCGAATCGAGATCGGCCCAGGGCGCGAAGTGGCTGTCCATCCGCCGCGCCGCCGCTTCGGCCCGGCGATCCACCGGGGCGGCGGCGATCAGCCGGCCCAGCCCAGCCTCGCGCAGCCCCTCCAGCACCAGGGCGCCCATGTCGCCCAGCCCCATCAGCAGGCCGGTGCAGCGCCTCAGGTCGCCGTGCAGATCGCGCGCCACCTGGACCGCCGCGGCGACCAGCGAGGTGGCCCCCTCGGCGATGGGCGTCTCCCGGCGCACCCGCTTGGCAGCACCATAGGCGGCCTGGAGAAGCCCCTCCAGCTCCGGCCCGGACAGGCCGGCGGCGGCGGCGTGGCGGTGGGCGGCCTTGACTTGCCCCAGGATGTGCGGCTCACCGATGATCTGGCTGTCGAGCGAGCAGGCGACGGCGAAGACGTGCCGCACCGCCGCCGCACCGGTCAGGGTGTAGAGCTGCCCGGCGAGGTCGGCCTCGCCCAGCCCCACCCGCTCCGCCATGATCCCGGCGATGGTGAGAGCGGCCTCGTTCGGGCGCTCGTGCACCGCCTGGACCTCGACCCGGTCGCAGGTGCTGAGCCACATGGCCTGGGTGATGCCGGCGGCGCTCAGCCGCTCCAGCATCGCCGGGACCTCCGCCTCCTCCGTCGTCAGACGGTCGCGGATCGCGCCGGAGCAGGACCGATGGCTGGCGCCGATGACGAAGTAGGAAGCGGTCACTCTGACTCTGGCCCAGGCCGCGGCACGGCCCACAAGAATGTTAGGATTGCCGCGGATTTAAGCACGGATGGCACGGGGCGTCCTCAGTTCAATTGTCCGCCCGCGCCGGTTCCGTCACTCGGCGGCCGGTTCCGCCGCCTTGGCCGCCTCGATCTCGGCGGCCTTCTTCTCGACCAGCCCGACGAGGTGGTCAACGATGTTCTGGTCCTTCAGCC
This sequence comes from Azospirillum sp. UFLA03-27, assembly GCF_059803775.1. Lineage (NCBI taxonomy): Bacteria > Pseudomonadati > Pseudomonadota > Alphaproteobacteria > Rhodospirillales > Azospirillaceae > Azospirillum > Azospirillum sp. UFLA03-27. The sequence continues at coordinate 3,102 of NZ_JAUQTX010000365.1, forward strand.
GGTGGTCGGTGACGCCGGACAGATAGACCTGATGGGTGTTGTTGCCGCCGCCGGTCAGGCCGATGTCGGTCTCGCGCGCCTCGCCGGGGCCGTTGACCACGCAGCCGATGACCGACAGGGTCAGCGGCGTGGTGATGTGGGCCAGCCGCGCCTCCAGCGTCTCCACCGTCTTGATGACGTTGAAGTTCTGCCGCGCGCAGCTCGGGCAGGAGATGACCGTGACGCCGCGCCGCCGCAGGCCCAGCGACTTCAGCATCTCGTAGCCGACCTGGACCTCCTCCGCCGGCTCGGCCGACAGGGAGACGCGGATGGTGTCGCCGATGCCCGACCACAGCAGCATGCCCAGCCCGATGGACGACTTCACCGTCCCGGCGCGCAGGCCGCCGGCCTCGGTGATGCCGATGTGCAGCGGATAGTCGCAGGCCTCGGCCAAGCCCTGGTAGGCGGCGACGGCCAGGAACACGTCGGACGCCTTCACCGAGATCTTGAACTCGGTGAAGTCATGGTCCTCCAGGATCTTGGCGTGGTTGAGGGCGCTCTCGACCAGCGCCTCGGGGCAGGGTTCGCCGTACTTCTCCAGCAGGTCCTGTTCCAGCGAGCCGGCGTTGACGCCGATGCGCATGGAGCAGCCGTAGTCCTTGGCCGCCTTCACCACCTCGCGCACCCGCTCCGCCGAGCCGATGTTGCCGGGGTTGATGCGCAGGCAGGCCGCCCCGCTCTGCGCCGCCTCGATGGCGCGCTTGTAGTGAAAATGGATGTCCGCGACGATCGGCACCGAGACCTGCGGCACGATCTGCTTCAGCGCCAGCGCCGATTCCTGGTCGGGGCAGGAAACGCGCACGATGTCGGCGCCCACCCGCTCCGCCGCCTGGATCTGCGCCACCGTCGCCGCCACGTCGGCGGTCGGCGTGTTGGTCATCGTCTGCACCGAGATCGGCGCATCGCCGCCGACGAGCACGTTGCCCACCCGGATCTGGCGGGACTTGCGGCGAAGGATCTGGCGGTAGGCGCGCACGCTGCTCATGGGCTATGGCCTCGGGGCATGGATCGGGTCCGGCGCGGTCTTATAGCGCAGCCGGCGTTACGCCTGAAGTGCGGTCCGCCGCGCCGGATTCAAGGGAAAAAGCCGTGGGTAGCCCGTCCTCAATGGGCGGGGGCCGCGCCGCGCAGGGTTGGGGCGTGCTGGTCCAGCGACACGTCGCGCAGCACCTGCCCGACCGCCCCCATCGGCGCGCCGTCCACCCCGTCGGTGACCACGACCAGCCCGCCGGCGTTGCCGGTGCGGACACGGATGCCCGAGCGGTCGGGCACGCGGTAGACGTCGCCCGGCTTCAGCACGCGGGTGAAGATGATCTCGCCACTGTTGTCGCGTACCTGAATCCAGCTGTCCTGCGTGGCGCGGAGCTGGATGCGCGAGGCCGCGTTCTGCGTGCCGTAGACCTTCGACGGCAGCGCCCCATCCGCCGGAGGCGCTGCGGGGGCCGCGGGCGGCAGGCTGGCGATGGCCTGTCTCTTATACACATCTGACG
>NZ_JAUQTX010000366.1:0-4629 GCF_059803775.1 Azospirillum sp. UFLA03-27
CTACACTCGCGTATAATCGTCGGCAGCGTCAGATGTGTATAAGAGACAGGGGCGGGGCATGGTCTTCGACCTTCGAAAGGGTGACGCCGCTCCACTATGCCCCCGACGCGCGATGGCGCGCCTGTGACCAAACGGCGGCGCTCATGCTGGCATGCCGCCGTATCGCCGCCAAGTGGTGCGTGCTTAAGGCAGCTTCCTGAAGACTATGCGCCGCATCGGCTGGTCGAAGGCGGTCATCCCCTCCGCGTCGGTCCGCCCGTTGGCGGCGAAGCGGCGGCGGACCTCGGCCTCCACCGGAGGCAGGCGCTCGCGCCGCACCGGGTCCACGGCGGTGACGTGGGTCAGGTAATGATCGGCGTCGCGGTAGCGCACCACGGTGCTGTAGACCGTCTCGTCCACCGCCTGCAACGGCAGCGGCGGATGCTTCAGCGTGTCGTAGGCGGCGGCCCGCACCTCCGTCTCGTCCTCGATGGGCAGGATGACCTCGAAATAGGTGCCCTCGGCGATGGGCTCCACCACCACCAGCGTGCCGCCGGGCTTCAGAACCCGCGCCGCCTCTGCCATCGCGTCGGCCATGACCGCCAGCGGCAGGTGGTGGAAGCTGTTGGAGTAGACGATCGCATCCACCGACGCGTCCTCCAGCGGCAGCGCCTCCCCCTTGCCGACGCGGTAGTCGGCGCCGGCCACCGGCTCCGCCTTGCGGGCGCGGGCGAGCTGGCCCTCGCTGATCTCGATGCCGATGGCCCGGGCGCCGAGTCCCGCGAAATGGCGGGTCAGCGACCCGTCGCCGCAGCCGACATCCACCACGGTCCGGTCCCGTGGGTCCAGAACCTCGGCCAGGGCGTCCTTCAGGGTCAACGTCGTCATGGTGCGTTTCCGTTTTTCTTGATGGTTGGCAGGTGTTGGGCGGCGTTCCGGCCCCGGTGGGTCAGGGCGCGGCGTTCAGCGTCCGCCGGAAATAGTCGAGGACCTCGTCGTTCAGCCGCGTGTGGAAGGCGGCGCGGTCGAAGCCCGGCGGGTCCTGCACCGTCGCGCCGAAGCGGGCGGCGGCGCTGGCCGGGACCGGTGTCAGGAAGGCGTAGTGGCCGGCACCGGGAACGAGGTCGTATTCCGGCGGCTGGGGCAACAGGCCGCGCACCCGCGCCACCTGGAGGGCGCCGCTCTCGTCGCCCTTCTCCGCCTCGTACAGCCGGACCGGGACGGTGACGCGGGACAGCGCGCCGTCCGCGAACAGGGCGCCGACCGGGTCCATCAGCAGCAGCGAGCGGATGCGCGGATCGCTGGCGGCCTCCAGCCGCTTCGGCGAGGCCGCGGCGGCGGTCTTGGCGCCCGCCGGGCAGAGGGTCCGGTCGTCGGGGTGGGTGACGCAGATCTGGGCCAGCCGTCCCGGATCGGCGACCCCGCCCGCCGCCGCCAGCGCTGCATGGCCACCGGACGCGTAGCCGAGCACGCCGATGCGCTGCCGGTCCACCCGGAAGCCCATGGGCGAGGAGTCCAGCAAAGCGTCCAGAGCCGCGCGGAGTTGCAGCGGCAGTTCCGACCACAGCGGCACGGTGCCGATCCGGTCGCCTTTGCCGGCCCTGGGATCCGCGTCCGGTTCCATGCCGCCGAGATGGGTCACGATGGCTGTCATCATCCCGCGGCGCGCCAGGAACAGGGCGACGCTGACCATCGCCAGACCGTTGCGCGCCGGTCCCTGGGTCATCATCACCAGCGGCACGGAATCCAGCGCCGGTCCGCCCTCCGGGGCGACGTTCAGGTGATAGGGTCCCCGCCGGATCGGCTGCACGGGATCGCGCGTGGGGTAGAAGAGCAGGATCGGCACCGTCTTGCCCGTGCCCGGATCGGCGTAGGCGATCTGCGACACCGCCGCCCGGAACTGGGCCGGCGTTTCCGCCCGCGCGGGCAGGACCGGAAGCAGCCCGGTCATCAGAAGAGCCAGAACCCACCGCCGTGTCTGCGGACCCATCGCAACCCCTCCGGCATCACGTCACGAGGCCTTCCCCGTTGGGGGGAGTGTGGCCGTCTTGCCGGTCAAACGGCAAGCACGGTGTTTCCTGCCTGAACAATGGGGTCCACAAATCATGGCTCCTTGCCAAGAAACGGGCCGGCCTGTACCACGGCGGTGCGCCCCGCCAACCGCCAAGGCACAGGTCGGCCCGTCCCATGTTCGACAGCTTCCTTCTCGCCTTCACGGCGCTGTTCTCGATCGTCAACCCCATCGCCATGGCGCTGATCTTCAGCCAGGTGACGGCGGAGCGCAGCCCGAAGGAGCGGGTGCAGCTCGCCGCGCGGGTTGCCGTCTATTCGGCCATCGTCATGCTGGCCGCCTTGTGGGCGGGGTCCTACGTGCTGAACTTCTTCGGCATTTCGCTGGCGGCGCTGCGGATCGCCGGCGGCTTCGTGGTGGCGGAGCGCGCCTGGGCGCTGCTGAGCGCGCCGGAAGCCCACGAGGCCCGCAAGCAGGAGCAGGCCGCACCGGCGGAGGAGGCCGGGGACTCCGATGTCGGGGAGTCGGCCTTCTTCCCCCTGACCATTCCCTTCACCACCGGCCCGGGCACCATCTCCGTCGCCATCGCGCTCGGCGCCACCCGCCCGGCGGACACCGCCGGCCTTACGAACTTCTTCATCGGCGTGTCGGCGGCGGCCCTGGCCATCGCGCTGCTGATCTGGCTGTCCTACCGCTCCGCCGACCGGCTGGTGGCTCTGCTCGGCCACACCCGCGCCCGCGTGCTGACGCGGCTGTTCGCCTTCCTGCTGTTCTGCGTCGGCGTGCAGATCCTGCTGACCGGCATCCTGGACGCCTTCCCCGTGCTGGCCTCGGGGAGTTGAGCCTGATTCAGCGGGCGCGCCCCACGCGCTGGCGGGCCATGCGGTCGGCGACGGCGGCGGTCGGTTTGCGCTCCATGTCGGCGCGGGCGAAGATCTCCGTCAGCGTGTCGGCGATCCGCTCGATGTGGCTCATCACGCGGCCGTGGTCGTAACCGGCGCGCTCGTGATAGACGTCGATCACCCCGCCGGCGTTGATGACGTAGTCGGGGGCGTAGAGGATGCCGCGGTCGGCCAGAGCCTGCCCGTGCCGGGCCTCGGCGAGCTGGTTGTTGGCAGCACCCGCGACGACCGGGCAGGTCAGCCGCGGGATCGTCTCGTCGTTGAGGACGGCGCCCAGAGCGCAGGGGGCGAAGACATCCACCTCCAGATCGAAGATGGCGTCGGCGGACACCGGTGTGGCGCCGACGCGGTCGGCCACGCGGCGGGCCTGCGCCTCGTCGATGTCGGCGACCCACAGCCGCGCCCCGGCCTCGGCCAGATAGCGGGCGAGATGCCCGCCGACGCTGCCCACGCCCTGGATGGCGACGGTCAGCCCCTCCAGGTCGGTGCGGTGCAGGCGGTGGAGCACCGCCGCGCGGAGCCCGACGAAGACGCCGTAGGCGGTTGAGGGGGATGGGTCGCCGCTGCGCGTGCCGCCGCTTGCGGTCGCCTTCTCGACCACGCCGGAGACATGGGCGGTTTCCTGCGCCATGGTCTTGATGTCGGGAACCCCGGTGCCGGAATCCTCGGCGACGATGTAGCGTCCGCCCAACCGTTCGACGTGGCGTCCCATGGCGCGCAGCAGCGCCTCGCTTTTGTCGGTGCGCGGGTTGCCGATGATGACCGACTTGCCGCCGCCCAGCGGCAGGCCGGCCAGGGCCGACTTGTAAGTCATGCCGCGCGACAGGCGCAGCGCATCGCGCAGGGCCTCCTCGTCGCTGGCGTAGGGCCACATGCGGCACCCGCCCAACGCCGGGCCGAGCGCGGTGTCGTGCACGGCGACGATGGCGCGCAGGCTGGACGCCGCGTCGGAACAGAAGACCACCTGCTCATGGTCGTCGAAATCGGGATGGTCGAACAGCGGCACGGTTTCCTCCAAATTTTTTCTTTTTGAAAAGCGGGGATCACCGTGACGCAAAGCTCGAGCGTTGCACGCGGAAGAGTTCCGCGCGCCGTGCGGTGGTACGGCGTGTCCGCTTTTCCTTGCCCTGTGCTTCACCCCTGCATGGTCGGGCGGGGAAGCGACGGGCTGTTCTCTTGAAGGAAACTAGATGCGCATGAAAATGCTGGCAAGACGGACGGTTGGCTGGCCTGCAAAAAGCAAGGAGATGAGCGCCAGGGCGGTCTGGCGGCGGGAAAGTGTCGCGGACGGGACCGCGAACGATAATTTCCGGTCCGCTCTCAAAAGGAATGAGGCCGGGAACCGGCCGGGCGGTGGGGGGAGGCCACCCGGCCGGTTCCCGCAGGGATCAGAATTCCTCCTCGTCCCCGCCGAAGCCGCCCCACGAATCCTCTTCGCTGGGGATCTCCTCGGCCACCTGATCAATGGCGCCCTGGGCCTCCTGGGCGATGGCCTCGCCGCCGCCGGAGAAGGCGCTGGACAGCGCGCTGCCGATCAGCATGCCTCCGGCCACGCCCATGGCGGTCTGCATGGCGCCGGCCATGAAGCCGCCACCGGCCCGCTGCGGCTGCTGGGCGTAGGCCGCAACGCGCGGATCACCGTAGGCCGGGGCGGCGCCGGGCGCTTGACCCCAGGGGGAGCCGCCGGGGCGCTGCTGCGGGGCCGGGGCGGGCTTGGCGGCGCCGCCACCGAACAGG
>NZ_JAUQTX010000367.1:0-4598 GCF_059803775.1 Azospirillum sp. UFLA03-27
CCTGCGCTTCACCCCCACCCCGCTGCACAGCGACGCCGAGATGGCGCGCCTCGTCGACGCCCTGCTCGACGTGTGGAGCCGCCTGGACCTGCGTCTGGCGGCGTAAGCCCCACAGCACCCCTCCTCCAGGGAGGAGGGGATTCGGTGATCTCCCAGCGATGATGGCATCGGCGCTCTGGACTTGTGGGCCGGAGCGCCTTACCTTTAGACGTATCTGAGAACGTTTCGCAACGTTCGGTCCGTAAACGTCGACAGCCACCGCCCAGGGGTTCGCCATGTATCGTGACAACTCGCTGATGCCGAAGGAGGCCGTGCGCCTCGCCGTCCTGGGCACGCTGATCCAGAACGGGCCGCAGCGTTACGCCGAACTGGCCGGCGCGCTCCGCCATTTCCTCGACCGCATCGTCGGCCCGTCGCTCGACCTCATGGGCACGTCGCTGGAGATGCTGCGCTACGAGGGGCTGATCGAGGCGCTGGACGGCACCGGCATGGAGGACAACGCCCTGCTCGGCGCGACCGAGGCCGGACGGGCGGAATTCGACACGCTGATGCGCGCCAACGTGCGCGCGCCTTCGGCGGACGGGCTGAACAAGCTGGTCATCGCGCTGAAGCTGCGCTTCCTGCACCTGCTGGACGTCGAGTCGCAGCGCGACCAGATCGACCACCTCGCCTCCCTGTGCGAGACGGAGCTGGCCCGGCTGGGCGACCTGAAGCGGGCGAGTGCGGGAACCGACGGCCATTTCGCCGAATGGCTGGAGCACGACATCGCCCAGGCCGAAGAGCGGCTGAACTGGTTCAACAATCTCCTGTCGCGGTTGTGATCGGCGCGGCGTTTTAGCCGCCTTTCATGCCAACATTTGTTCCGCGTTAGGGTTCTGGTGTAACTTTCGGGGCCATACTGCCTAACCCGAAAGCATAGTCAGGACCCTCTCCCATGGCTTCCAACCTGTCGCCCGACGATCTTGAAGACCGCCTGCGCGTCGAATTCATGGACGACGCCCGCGACCGGCTGGAAGTGATGAACGCCGCTCTGGAAGGCTTGTCCAAGGGCACGCGGGAGGAAAGCGCGGTCATCGGCGTGCTCCGGCTGGAGGCCCACAACTTCAAGGGCATGGGCACCAGCTTCGGCTACCCCACCGTCAGCCTCGTCGCGCACCGCCTGGAGGATTACCTGTCCGGCCTGAAACGGCTGGAACAGCGCGAGTTGAACGACGCGCAGACCTTCGTGGACCGGATCGCCGAGCTGGTGGACCGCGCCGAGCAGCCGCAGGTTGCCGAAACGAACCGGATCATTCGCGCCCTGCCGGTGCGTTACCAGTTCGAGATCACCGACATCCAGATCAGCAACGTCGAGATTATGCTGGTCACCCCGTCCAAGGTCGTCGCCAAGAAGTTGGGCAGTGAACTGGCGGCCTGTGGCTTCCGCACGGTGACGGTCAGCGACCCTATCGAGTCGATCAGCCTCGCCGTGCGTGTCCCGCCGGACATGCTGATCGCGTCGATGGTGATGGACGGCCTGTCCGGCCTGGACCTGATCCGCGGCCTGCGTGCGATGAGCGTCACGCACAATGTGCCGATGGCGCTGCTGACCTCGATGAGCCTGGACAACCCGGCCCTGAAGGAAATCCCGCACGGCGTCTCGGTCATCCGCGTCGGCGAGCATTTCGGGGACGACTTCGCGGCGGTGGTGGCGAAGCACAACCTCGGCTGAGGTTCAGGACCCTTGCGGGCAAAATGACTTCACGGATTTCGCGGATTTAGAGCACGGATTACACGGATTTTTCTTTGATACTCGCCCAGTAGTGGCTTGTCGAGGAGCCCTTGCTGAGCAAGCGATCTAAAAAATCCGTGAAATCCGTGAAAAGATCGGTGAAATCCGTGTGAATCTTGTGATCCCAGTCCGTCACTCGCAACGGGCAACCACCCGCCTCAATACAGGTGCTGCCCGCCGGTGATGAACATCTCCGTTCCGGTAACGTAGCCCGAGTCGGGACCGCACAGGTAGAAGACCACCGCCGCCACATCCTCCGGCGTGCCCATGCGCTTCAGCGGAATGCGCGGGATCAGCACGTCATATTCCGGCCCGGTCATGGCGGTCTCGATCTCGCCCGGCGCCACGGCGTTGACGCGCACGCCGATCTCGGCGAACTCCACAGCCATCTCACGGGTCAGGCCGGACAGCGCCGCCTTGGAGGTCGAATAGGCCGACCCCGCGAAGGGGTGCACCGAATGGCCGGCGATGGAGGTCACGTTGACGATCGCTCCCTTCGCCCGCGACAGCGGCGCCGCGAAGCCGCGGGCCAGCACCAGCGGAGCGAAGAAGTTCAGCTCGAACACCCGGTGCCATCCTTCGATGGCCCCGTTCAGGCAGCCGAGACGCTCCTTGATCGGCGTCTTGGGCGAAATGCCGGCGTTGTTGATCAACGCGTGCAGCGGCCCGCCGTCCAACGCCCGGTTGGCCTCCTCCAGGAAACGGGCGCGGCTGTCCGGATCGGACAGGTCCGTCGGGATGTGGTGGGTCCAGTTCGGATCGCGCCGGCAATGGTCCGGCACCTCCTCACGGGAACAGGAAATGACCCGCCAGCCCTCGGCGCTGAAGCGCTGCACGGTGGCGTGGCCGATGCCCCGGCTCGCGCCGGTCAGAATGACGGTTTTACGGTGCGGCATGATGTCCGAGGATACCCCGCTTCGCCGCACCGCGCCAGCGCGGCCGTTGCCGGTCAGACCATGCACCGTTGACGGGCGCACCCCACCGCCCAACCTTCAGCCTGAGGCCAACCGTTTCACCGACTCCAGGAGGACCGCCGACGTGCTCCCCCGTTTGATGGCCGTCCTTCTGCTCTCCGGCAGCCTGTTGGCTGGCCTGGGTGACGTCACCGCGGCGAAGGCCGCCGCCCAGACCGCCCAGACCAACGATGCCTGCGTGCCGCCCGGCGGCTGGTCCGACGCCACCGCCCGCCCGCTGAACGCCGCCGATTTGCTGCGCCGCGCCGCGGCCTCGCCCGCCGTGCTGCTGGGGGAGCGGCACGACAACGCCGACCACCACCGCTGGCAGCTTCACAGCCTGGCGGCGCTGCACGCGCTGAACCCCGATCTGGCGGTCGGCATGGAGATGTTCCCGCGCAGCGTCCAGCCGGTCCTCGACCGCTGGAGCGCCGGGCAGCTGACCGAGGCGGAGCTGCTGCGCGAGACCAACTGGCCGAAGGTCTGGGGCTACGACGCGCGCTTCTACCTGCCGATCCTGCATTTCGCCCGGATGAACCGGCTGCCGGTGGTCGCGCTGAACGTCGACCGCGGGCTGGTCAGCCGCACCGCGCGTGATGGCTGGGCCGCCATTCCCGCCAACGAACGGGAAGGCGTGGGCGACCCGGCCCCTCCCCCCGCCTCCTACACCGAGCGGCTGCGCCAGGTGATGGCCGCCCACGGCCCGACCGAGCGGCGCTCCGGCAGCTTCGAGCGATTCGTCGAGGCGCAATCCGTCTGGGACCGCGCCATGGCCGAGCGGATCGCCGAGACCCACCGCCAGACCAACCGCACCGTCGTCGCCATCCTGGGCCAAGGGCACATCGAAGGCCGCGACGGCGTCCCCCACCAGCTGGCCGACCTGGGCATCCGGCACAGCGTCGTCCTGCTGCCCTGGGATGAGGATCGCCCCTGCGCCGAGCTGGACGGGCGGATCGCCGACGCGGTCTACGGGCTGGGCGAGAGCGAGGCGCCGGCCGAGACGCCCCGCCCCCGGCTGGGCGTGATGCTTGAGCCAGGAACCGAGGGGGTGCGCGTGCGCTCCGTCACCGAGGGCAGCGTCGCCGCCGCCGCCGGCCTGACGGCGGGCGACCTCGTGGTCGCCGCGGCGGGGTCCCCGGTCCGCGAAGCCTCCGACCTGACGGCGGTGGTGCAGCGCCAAGCCCCCGGCACCTGGCTGCCGCTGACCGTCAAGCGCGAGCAGGGCACGGCGGAGCTGGTGGCGAAGTTCCCCGCCTCGCCCGCGGTGGAATAACGGGGCGGAGTGATCGGGAGCTAGAGCATTCGCTCCCACTGCGCCAAAACGTCCGGCGTGGGGTTCATCGCCGGGGCGAAGTCCTGGCGGCCCAGCCGCGACCGGTGTTCGCGCAAGGCCCACTGGACGGTCGGGAAGGCCAGATCGTCCCAGGGAATCTCCTCCCAGCGGAACAGCCCGACCTCCTGGCTCTCCGGCCCGGCGGACACGTCCGGCGACAGCAGGCGGGCGCGGAAAATGAGCTGCACCTGGCTGATGCGCGGGATGTCGTAGACGGCCAACAGCGAGTCGATGGCGATCCTGGCCCGCGCCTCCTCCCACGCCTCGCGGGCAGCGCCCTCCATGGTGCTTTCCCGCTCCTCCATGAAGCCGGCGGGCAGCGTCCAATAGCCTTTGCGCGGTTCGATGGCGCGGCGGCACAGCAGGATGCGGTCCTCCCACGTCGCCACCGACCCGACGACGATCAGCGGGTTCTGGTAGGCGATGTAGCCGCAGTCCGGACAGGTCAGCCGCTCGCGATCCTCGCCGGGCGGAATGGTGCGGACGCGGGGACCCTTGAGGCTGTCTCTTATACACATCTCCGAGCCCACGAGACTATAAC
>NZ_JAUQTX010000368.1:0-4605 GCF_059803775.1 Azospirillum sp. UFLA03-27
ATTTCACGCTGACCTCGCGCTACGATGTGATGCCGACCGGCTGCCTGGAGGCCGCCCTGTCCGGCCTGCCGCTGATCGTGACGCGGGAGACCGGCCTCGTCCCGTATGTGGAGGGCCACGGCGCCGGCTTCGGCGTGTCCGTCCTGACGGCGCAGGCGGTGGCCGACGCGCTGGCGCGGGCCGAGCGGACCGGCCCCGGCGCTTGGCAGAGCATGGCGGCCAACGCCCACCGCATGGTGGTGGCGATCGGCGATTGGGGTCGGATCGCCGCCCGGCTGCGCGCCGCCGCCTACGGACGCCCGTCATGAGCGCCGTCCTCGCCACGCCGAAGCGCAGCGGGACCCGCGCCGCGGACCATTACCTGACCTTCCTGATGGTCGTCCTGCTGGGCTATTCCCTGGCCGGGCGCGGCTTCGCCTACATCGGCGCGCCGCCGCTGTTCATCGGGGAGGTGCTGCTGCTCTCCGGCCTGCTGGTCATGCTGCGCACCGGCGGAGTCTTCGCCACGGTGTCCAGCCTGCCGGGAACGCTGCTGGCGATCCTGATCGTCTGGGTGCTGGCGCGCACGCTGCCCTATTTCGGCACCTACAGCTTCGACGCGCTGCGCGACAGCGTGATCGTGATGTACGGGCTGCTCGCCTTCGTCGTCATCGCCCTGCTGTACGACGAGCCGGAACGGCTGCGCCGCCTCGTGCTGGCCTATGGCGGCTTCGCGGTGTTCTTCGTCACGGTCATGCCGGTCGTCTACCCGCTGTTCCAGCTTCTGCACGCGCAGATCCCCACCTGGCCGCGCTACGGAGTCCCCTTCATCAGCCTGCGCCCCGGCGAGGTCGGCGTGCATTTCGCGGGCGTCGCCCTGTTCGTGCTACTGGGCTTCCGCCGCCTGAACCCGCTGCAACTGGCGATGCTGGTGTTCGGCATGGCCTTGGTCGCCGCCCACAGCCGCGGCGGGATGCTCGCCATCGTTGTGCCGCTGGCCATCGCGCTGGCCCTGGTGCCGCGCAGCCGGCAGCTCGCCCCGCTGCTGGGCATCGCCGCGGTCACCGTCATCGTAGCGCTGGTGCTGAACCTGGAGATCGAGGTCTCGTCGCGGAAGCTGTCGGTCGACCAACTCGTCACCAACGCGATGAGCATCCTGGGGACCACCGACACCGCCACGCTCGACGGCACCAAGCAATGGCGCATCATGTGGTGGGACAAGATCATCGGCTACACCGTGCAGGGCGACCATTTCTGGGACGGCAAGGGCTTCGGCATCAATCTGGCCGACGACGACGGGTTCCAGGTGGTCGATGCCGAGGACGGGCAGGTGCTGCGCAGCCCGCACAACGCCCACATGACGATCCTCGCCCGCGCCGGGGTGCCCGGCTTTGTCCTGTGGGCGGCGCTGCTGGGAAGCTGGTCGGTCTTCATGATGCGCGCCTTCCTGCTGGCCCGCCGCAACGGCGACCGCGCCTGGGCACGGCTGTTCGTCTTTCTCTTCTGCTACTGGCTGTCCATCGTCATCAACGCCTCCTTCGACGTGACCCTGGAGGGGCCGATGTTGGGCATTTGGTTCTGGGTCCTGTTCGGCGTCGGCATCGCCGCCGGCCTGATTTACCGCAACGAACTCGAAAACCGATCCCCGCTGCCGCATTCATGAGGGAGGATGAACGATGAGCGTGCCGTTCACCGGCGAATCCGCCAATTCCGGAAAGTCGATTCTGCTGGTGGCCTTCGCCTTCGAGCCGGACAGCGGGTCGGAATCCGCCAACGGCTGGAATTGGGGCGAGGGGCTGAAGCGGTCGGGCTGCCGGGTGACGGTGGTCACACAGGGGCGCCTGCGCCCGAAGATCCTGGGCAAGATCGCGCGCGGCGAAACCGCCTTCGAACCGGACGACTTCGTGTTCATCGACCGCCCCGACACCATGGCGCACCACGACAGCAAGACGCGGTTCCAGCTGTCCTACATCGCGTGGCAATGGCGCTGCCGGGCGGTGGTGAAGGAGCTGGTGCGCCGACAGCCCTTCGACATCATCCATAACGTAACCATCGGCGGAATCCGTTTTCCCGCCTTCTGCGGTGGACTGGCGCCCCTGTCGGTGATCGGCCCGGTCGGCGGCGGGGAGCGGGCGCCCTGGCCGCTGATCCGCCCGCTGGGCTGGAAGGCCATCGCGACGGAGCTGGTCCGCGACGTCGCCATCGCCATGACGCGCATCGACCCCTTCCTCCGCCTGACTTACCGGCGCTACAACCTGATTTATGTGAAGACCCATGAGAGCCGCCACGTCCTGCCCGCCGGGGACCGCCACAAGGCGCGCCAGCATTTCGGCTGCTCCCTCCCGCCCGACCGCTTCGTGCCGATGAAAGCCCAAACCGGCGGCGATACCGGAGCGCCTCTGAAGTTGCGCTTCTCGGGCCGCTTCCTCTACTGGAAGGGTGGCTACTATGCGCTGGCGGCGCTGGCCAGGGCACTGGAGAAGGGGGCGCGGGCACGCCTTCAGATGATCGGAAGCGGTCCGCAGTCGGAGGAGTGGAAGACTCTCGCCGACCGGCTGGGCATCGCCGACCATGTCGATTTCATCGAGTGGCTGTCCCATCCCGACTATATGGAAGTGTTGCGAAGCTCCGACGCGCTTCTGTTCCCCAGCCTGCACGACTCCGCCGCCAACGTCATCATGGAGGCATTGGCCAACGCGCAGCCGGTGATCTGCCTCGATCTCGGCGGGTCCGGGATCATGATCGATTCCTCCTGCGGCTTCGCCGTTCCCTGCCACGGGCGCGCCGCGGCGGAGGTGATCGACGGTCTGGCCGACGCCATCGTGACCCTGGACCACGACCGCGCCCGCCTGCGCGCCATGAGCCGCGCCGCCCACGTACGCGCCCAGGATTTTGCGAGCTGCCGAATCACGCCGGACCTCTACACGCCGGCGCCGGCATAAGAGCAAGCATGGGAAAAGGTCAAGGCCGGGACGATTGATAGGGTTGGAAAATGATCGGTTCCATCATTTTCCAACCGTGGAACCCTCTCGATTCAATGCGTTCGCATTGATCGAGAGGGTCATGCCGGTGGCGCCCTCCGGTGGCGGTGGTGGAACCTCGCCGGATGTGCTTCGCATCCAAGCCAGATTACGCGCCAACGCCCTTGAGGCGGCATAGCCTGTCGTCGTCGCCGCCCTCGAGCAGGCCGTGCGGAAAAAGTCCTGCACGGCTTCGATGACTTGCTCGGCCCCGGCACCCAACCCGTACCACATCGGAAGACGCAGCAGCCTTTCGGAGAGATCGGTCGTAACGGGCAATTCCCCTGCGGCGCGGGAGAAACGCCGTCCTGCCGGCGCGGTGTGCAGCGGCACATAATGAAACGGCGCCTGAATGCCGTTCGTTCGGAGGTGGGCGACCAACGCATTGCGCTCACGGGCTGTGCGCGCCAGGACATAATACAGATGTGCATTGTGCCGACACTCGGCCGGGATCAGTGGACGGCGCAACAGGCCGCGCTCCTCCAGCGGTGCCAGAGCCTCGTGGTAGGCGTTCCACAAGGCATGCCGCTCCTCGTCCAGCCGCTCGGCATTCTCGAATTGAGCGAGAAGAAACGCTGCCAGAATGTCGGAGGGAAGATAGGACGAACCGACGTCCACCCAGCTGTACTTGTTGACCTCGCCACGGATGAAGCGCGCGCGGTCCGTGCCCTTCTCGCGGATGATTTCGGCGCGGGTGATCAAATCCGGATCGTTGACGACCAGGGCGCCGCCCTCGCCGGAGATCAGGTTCTTGGTTTCGTGGAAGGAAAAGGCCGACAAGGCGCCGAAGGTGCCGAGCGGACGGCCGCGGTACGCGGACATCAGCGCCTGCGCGGCATCCTCGATCACCGCCAGACCATGCCGGGCGGCGATGGCGCAGATCGCGTCCATTTCGCAGGCGACGCCGGCGTAATGCACCACGCAGATGGCGCGGGTGCGGGGCGTGATCGCCGCCTCGATCAGGCGCTCGTCGATGTTCAGCGTATCCGGCCGAATGTCCACGAAGACAGGCACCGCTCCGCGCAGCACGAAGGCGTTCGCGGTCGACACGAAGGTGTAGGAGGGCATGATGACCTCATCCCCCGGACCGACGTTGGTCAGAAGGGCGGCCATCTCCAGCGCTGCCGTGCAGGAATGGGTCAGCAAGGCCTGCGGTGCCCCAAGCCGCCGTTCCAGCCACGCACGACAGCGTTTGGTGAACGCTCCGTCTCCGGAAAGGTGCGCCTGCTCCAGGGACTGGCGGATGTATTCCAACTCGTTGCCGGCTAACTTGGGGCGGTTGAAGGCAATCTTCATGTCGCTCATCAGCATCACCTCGCGCTCGAACTCGCCGTAGAACACCCTGAGTCGGGGAGCGAGCGCGGCGAAAGGGGCACCCCGCGCCGTCTTGATACGGTTGCGCCAGCCACACCGGACAAACGACACGCCGTCGAACAGGGAAAATCCGTCTATCGAGCAAATGATATCAAAGCGACCTTTCTAGGACACGTAGCTAGATTGAATGATGGTGATGCGCTTGCCCATCAGAGACTCGTCGGGGCAATGTGTAATACCAACGGCAAGTGAATGACCCCAATGAGGCGAGGCCGATCACATGTTGGAAGGC
>NZ_JAUQTX010000369.1:0-4547 GCF_059803775.1 Azospirillum sp. UFLA03-27
GGCCACAACACCAACGTCGGCGACGAGGGCGGCTTCGCCCCCAACCTCGCCTCGACCGAGGACGCGCTGGGCTTCGTGATGAAGGCCATCGAGGCCGCCGGCTACAAGCCGGGCGACGACGTCATGCTGGCGATCGACGCCGCCTCGACCGAATTCTTCAAGAACGGGAAGTACGAGCTGGCCGGCGAGGGCAAGTCGCTGGCGCCGGAGCAGATGGTGGCCTACTGGGCCGATCTGGTCGGCCGCTACCCGATCATCTCGATCGAGGACGGCATGGCCGAGGACGACTGGGAGGGCTGGAAGGCGCTGACCGACGCCATCGGCGGCAAGGTGCAGCTGGTCGGCGACGACCTGTTCGTGACCAACCCGGCGCGTCTGGCCGACGGCATCCGGAAGGGCGTGGGCAACTCGATCCTGGTCAAGGTCAACCAGATCGGCACGCTGTCGGAGACGCTGGAAGCCGTGGACATGGCGCACAAGGCCGGCTACACGGCCGTTCTGTCGCACCGCTCGGGCGAGACCGAGGACAGCACCATCGCCGATCTGGCGGTCGCCACCAACTGCGGCCAGATCAAGACCGGCTCGCTGTCGCGCTCCGACCGGCTGGCCAAGTACAACCAGCTGATCCGCATCGAGGAGATGCTCGGCGCAGCATCCCGTTTCGCCGGGCGCGGCATCCTCAAGGCGTAACGGCCCAAGCGAAGGCGGCTGCGGCAAAGTGTCCGGTGATGCCGGATTTGCTGCGCCGCACCGCCTCTTGCGCTAATATATCAGTACACAAAAAGACGCTCACAGAAGAAGACGGCAAGACGCGCTTCCCCTTTCAGCAAGGCGCGCGCCGGGAGGGATCGGCTGAAACGGGCAGCATCATGCCTATTTCTCTTATCCGGAGTGTTCTGCAATGACTGCCAATGGTGAAACCAGCGGCGACCTCCCGGCCGTGCCGACCGAGGCGGCCCCGATCGAGAACGTCACCTTCGACGAGATCGTGGTCGGGCAGTCCGCCAGCATCGCGCGGCAACTGACCGTGATGGACGTCGAGCTGTTCGCCACCGTCTCCGGCAACATCGATCCGGTTCATCTGGACGCGAAATTCGCCGCCGACAGCCGCTTTCAAAAGGTGATCGGCCACGGCATGTGGTCCGGCGCGCTGATCTCCGGCGTGCTGGGCACCCGGCTGCCCGGCGCCGGCACCGTCTACGCCGGCCAGGACCTGCGCTTCCGCCGCCCGGTCGGGCTGGGTGACGTGATCACCGCCACCGTCACCGTGCGCGAGAAGCAGGCCGACACGAACATCGTCGTCTTTGACTGCCTGTGCACCAACCAGGACGGCGAGGTCGTGGTGACCGGGACCGCCGAGGTGGTGGCGCCGACCCGCAAGGTCCGCCGCGCCGCCCACGCGCTGCCGCAGATCCAGATGATCCGCCACGACAAGCACGACGCGCTGCTGCGCAAGTGCGACGGGCTGGAGCCGGTCGCCACGGCGGTCGCCCATCCCTGCGACGAAAGCTCGCTGAAGGGCGCGGTGGAGGCGGCGGAAGCCGGCCTGATCGACCCCATCCTGATCGGCCCGGCGGCGAAGATCCGCGCGCTGGCCGCCGCCCACGGGCTGGACATCGCCCGCTACCGTCTGGTCGATGTCGAACACAGCCACGCCGCCGCCGCGGCGGCCGTCGCTCTGGCCCGCACCGGCGAGGCCGAGGCGGTGATGAAGGGCAGCCTGCACACCGACGAGTTGATGGCCGAGGTCGTCCGCAAGGAGACGGGCCTGCGCACCAGCCGCCGCATCAGCCACGTCTTCGTGATGAACGTGCCGACCTACCCGCGGGCGCTGCTCATCACCGACGCGGCGATCAACATCTATCCGACGCTGGAGGACAAGGTCCACATCGTCCAGAACGCCATCGATCTGGCGAAGGTGCTGGGCGTCGAGACGCCGCGCGTCGCCATCCTGTCGGCGGTGGAAACCCTCAACCCGAAGATCGCCACCACGCTGGAAGCCGCCGCGCTGTGCAAGATGGCCGACCGCGGCCAGATCACCGGCGGCATCCTCGACGGCCCGCTGGCCTTCGACAACGCGATCAGTGCCGAGGCCGCGCGCATCAAGGGCATCAAGTCGCCCGTCTCCGGTCAGGCCGACATCCTGCTGGTTCCCGACCTGGAGGCCGGCAACATGCTGGCCAAGCAGCTCTCCTTCCTCGCCAACGCCGACGCCGCGGGCATCGTTCTCGGTGCGCGGGTCCCGGTCATCCTGACCAGCCGCGCCGACAACGTCCGCACCCGCCTCGCCTCCTGCGCCGTGGCGGCGCTGGTGGCCGCCGCGCGCCGTCCCGCCCTCGCGCTCAACGCCGCCGCCACCCCTCTGGCTGCGGAGTGAGGATCACACCATGTCGCACCGTGACGCCTGTCTCGTCATCAACGCGGGCTCCTCCAGCCTGAAATTCTCCGTCTTCTGCGGCGCCGGGAGGCACGATCTGGAGGCCGTCCTGACCGGCCAGATCTCCGGCATCGGCACCGCCCCCCGCTTCGAGGCCAAGGACGCGGCCCGCCACGTCCTGGCCGACGGCATCCTGGACGAGGTCGGCCCCGGCGACCGCGCCGGGCTGCTCGGCTTCCTGCTGACCTGGATGCGGCACGAGCTGCGCGACGTGCGGCTGGTCGCCGCCGGCCACCGGGTCGTGCACGGCGGCACCCGCTTCGACGCGCCGGTCCAGCTGACCCCGGCGGTGCTGGCGGAGCTGGAGGCCCTGGTCCCGCTGGCCCCGCTGCACCAGCCGCACAACATCGCGGCGATGACCGCGCTGGCCGAGGTCTATCCGGAGCTGCCGCAGGTCGCCTGCTTCGACACCGCCTTCCACAGCACGCGGCCCTGGCAGGCCCAGATGTTCGCCCTGCCGCGCGAGCTGACCGACGAGGGCGTGCGGCGCTACGGCTTCCACGGCCTGTCCTACGAGTACATCGCCCAGCGCCTGCCGCAGATCGCGCCGGAGCTGGCCGAGGCCCGCGTCGTCGTCTGCCATCTCGGCAGCGGGTCCAGCCTGTGCGGTATGCGCGCGGGCCGCAGCGTCGACACCACCATGGGCTTCACCGCGCTGGACGGCCTGCCCATGGGCACCCGCCCCGGCGTCCTCGATCCCGGCGTGCTGATCTATCTGATGCGCGAGAAGGGCATGGGACCCGACGAGCTGGAGCGGCTGCTCTACCACAAGTCCGGCCTGCTCGGCGTGTCCGGCGTCTCCAACGACATGCGCGCCCTGCTGGACAGCGAGAGCCCGCAGGCGGCGGAGGCCGTGGAGCTGTTCTGCTTCCAGGTCGCCAAGCAGGCGGCGGGGCTGGCGGCCTCCATGGGCGGGCTGGACGCGGTGGTCTTCACCGCCGGCGTCGGCGAGAACTCCGCCCCGGTGCGGGCGCGGGTGGCGGAGAAGCTGGGCTGGCTCGGCGTCCACATCGACGGGGCGGCGAACCGTGCCCGCGCCACGCGCATCTCGGCCGCCGACAGCCGCGTCCCGGTCTTCGTCATCCCCACCGACGAGGAGCGGATGATCGCCAGCCACACGCTGGGCATCCTGGCGCACAGCGCGGTGCTGTCGCCCCTGGCGGCCTGAGCGGACGCCTCAAAGTCCGTCCAGAAAGCTCCGGATCGCGTCGAGAACGAGCGTTTCCTGTTCGCGGTGCGGCACATGGCCGGTGTCGGGGAGCAGCCTCGCGGCTCCCCGCCCGGCCGCGATGCGTTCGGGGTGGGCGGCGGAGCCGTACTCGTCGCGGTCGCCGTGCAGGGCCAGAACCGGGCAGCGTACCGCCGCCAGGGCACGGTCCAGGGTCCAGTCGGCGAAGGCGGGCGACAGCCACGTCTCCGTCCAGGCGTCCAGGACCCAGCGCGCCTTGTCGCTATGATACCGCGCCAGACGCGCGACGTTGGCGGGGTCCTGGAAGTCGCGCTTGGCGTCGCGGATGCCGGCAAGCGTCCTCTCTTCCACGAAGGCCTGTGCGGCGATGGTCACGAGGGCGCGGCAGCGCTCGGGAAAACGCGCCGCCGTCTCGACGGCCATGCCGCCCCCGACGCTGTGCCCACAGGCGACGAACTCCGTCACGCCGAGCTGGTCGCACAGCGGCGGGATGCTGTCCTGCGCCTCCGCGGCGACGAAATCCAGAGCGAGTTGGCCCGGATGGGGGGCGGAGCGCCCGAAGCCGAGCCGGTCGTAGGCGATGACGCGGCGGTTCGTCTCGCTCGCCAGCCGCTGTGGGAAGCCGCGCCACAAGTCCACGCTGCCGAGGGAGTCGTGGAAGAGGATGATCGGCGCGGCAATGGCGGAGTCTGGAGTCCAGCTCTTCGCGAAGAGGGCGCCTTTCGCGGTCCGGATCGTCCATTCGGTTTCGGCTACAGGGGCTTCGTTTGGCGTCGGCATGGCGGGTGGCGTTGCGGTCCTGGGGACATCCGTTATGCCGTGAAGCGCCGAGCAACGCTCGTGGAAACGTATCGGCGTTGCCCTTGCCCCCTTCCTGACCCTGTCTCTTATACACATCTGACGCTGCCGACGATTATACGC
>NZ_JAUQTX010000036.1:0-36779 GCF_059803775.1 Azospirillum sp. UFLA03-27
GTTATAGTCTCGTGGGCTCGGAGATGTGTATAAGAGACAGCTCGACACCGCCGTGACGGTCAGTGTGCCGTAGTCCTCGGTGATCGTCGTGCTCGCGACCGCCTGCTCGGGGATGTCCACCGCATAGGCGCCGACGCCGCCGGTGGTGCCGGAGATCTGCGACACGATGTGGGTGCCCGACGCGACTCCGGTTCCCGACAGTACCCCACCGGGCACGATGGTGCCGCTGGCCTTGGCGGTAACGGTCAGGACGTTCCCGGCGATGCTGCCCGTCATGACGGCCTGGGACGACGCGCCGCTCGCGGTCACGACGGCGTTGGTCGGCGCCCCGGAGGCGGCGAAGCTGATCGAGCCGTCCGCGAACTTGGCGTAGGCCTTCTGGCCCGGCAGCGCGCGCGCGGAGCCCTCGTTCTTGACCCAGAAGTCGCCGCCGTCGAAAATCTCGACGGGGAAGCCCTCGGGGATCGTCATCGAAGCGCCGTCGAGGAAGGTCGTGATGAGACCCTGCTGCACGCGCGGGACGATGCCGGTCGGCTTGCCGATGCCGTGGCTGCTCACGATGGCCGGCGCGCCGTTGCTGTCCACGGCGCTGTAATCGGCCCAGGCGAAGCGACCGATGGTCACGCCGTCCGCGCCGGCCACGAAGGCGCCGGGGCCGGCCAGGGCGTTGTGCCGGGGGTTGGTGCTCGCGAAATCGCCAGCAACGGCGGGGGCCGGCTGGCTGTTGACCTGCGACTGGAATCCGCCGCTCATGGGGTGCTCTCCCAAAAAAGAAGGCCCCACGAGGGGGCCGGTGGATCGGTGATGCTGCGGCGCCCGGTCAGACGGTGCCGATGCGGCCCGCGCCGGGGTAGCGGCTTTCGAAGCCCTTGGCGCTCGCGGCGTCCATGGCGTGGGCCGGGGCCGCGCGGCGCGGGGTCAGGCTGGCCGCGTGCATGTCCCACATGGCGCGGTAGGCGCTGGGGTGGACGTCCTTGACGTTGACGCCCTGCATCTCCAGCGCGGCCCGGAACACGCCGTCGGCGCTGTCGCAGGCGACGGCCAGCTTTCCGACGACCGGGCGGACCACGTCCAGGGCCTCGGCCACGCCCTGCATGCGGGCGATCACGGCGGCCTCGGTCTTCGCGGCCTCGGCCTTCAGGGCGGCGTCCATGGCGGCCTTGGTCACGGGCGGTTCCGGCTGCCCCTGGAACGGGGCGGGCTCGTCCTTGGCCTTCGCGATCGGGACGCCGCCGTTCGGATCGGTGGCCGGCTCCTCGTCCTCGCCGAGCATGTTGCCCAGCGCGGCCATGTCCTCCTCGCCCAGCTTGCCGGCCAGGGCGGCTAGGATCTCGGTCTTGGTCATCCGCTTGGCCGGAGCCGGGGTGACCTCGGCCTCGTCGCCGGCCTCCAGCTCGCCCAGGATGCCGTCCAGCTCGCCCATGGCGTCCTGCGCCATCTTGCCCGTCAGCTTGTCGCGCAGCTTCGCGACGAGGCCCTTACGCTTGCTCATGTTCTTCATCTCCACAGGGATTTCGTCGCCGACAACCACGTCCGGGCCGGCTCGTCCTTCCTTCACCAGAGCCACGTGGTTGCCCTGGATATTCCGCATCACGCCGTCGTACGGCTGGCCTTCCCACGTCCCCGGCGTCATGTCGGGGTCGTAGCGGTAGCCGCACGACAGCTCTTTTCGGCTGCCGTCCTCGATGCCGTCGATGGCGTCGGCGGTCCAGACGGCGAGGCTGTTGGTCAGGTACGGCGCCTCGAACGCCGCGTCCGTGCCGGTGGTGCCGACGACCTTGCCTTTCGGGTGATCCCAGGCGGTCGCTGGGACGTGGGTGTCGAGCAGCGGCAGCGCGTTGAACGACGCCGCGGCGCGAGCCAGCTCGTCGGGATGGCGCAGAAGTCGATACGTCCGGTCCGGCTGCAGCCCCAGCGCTTCCCAGCCGGGAATTTCCCTGCCCATGTAGGGGTTCACGACGGCCTTCGAGATGTTGGCCCGCTCGACCCGCAGGCGCCCGTCGGCGTCCTTGGTGCGCACCGTGTCGCCCCGGTCCATCGCCAGCCGGTCGGCGGGGGCGCTGTCCGCGGCGCCGAGGCCGTTCAACGTCTGCCGCACCTTCGGGTGCATGGGCTCGGGCAACGCGTCCGCGAGCGCCCAGACGTGGTCCGTGTGCTCCCCGTTCAGCGTCGGCTCGAACTTCTCCGCCACCGGGCATTCGAAGGTGTGGAACGCCATGCCGGTGGGCGTCTCCTGGCGGCTGAGGAGCCGCAGCAGGCCGGGCGGTTCGCGCCCGATCTCCTCCAGGCACTCGCGGATTGCGGCCTGCTCCGCCGTCTCGCCCGGATCGGCCCCGCCGCCAGGGAGCGACCAGTGACCGGCGAAATTGGCGTCATCCGGGCTGCGCTTCAGCAAGAGCACCGCCCCATCCGGCGCGCGGAAGATGACCCCGGCCGCGGTCTTCTGCGGCGGCGCATCCTGCGCGCCCAAGTCCGGCCCCTGATGTTCGGGCTCCTGCGCCTCCTCCATGAAGAAGCGGATCAGCAGGCGGATCAGGTCGCCCAGGTAGGGGCGCGGCGCGGCGCTGACTGGTGGCATGGCGGGAACCCCTGTAGGCTGGCCGGATGACCAACGACGATCTGACGGACGCCCTGGAGGCGGTCCGCGAACTGGTGGACGACTTGCGGCGGGACGCGGAGCTGATGAGCTTCGAGGTGTCCGTCCCGGAGGAGCGTCTTGTGGGCAACGAGGCGGCGGCCTTCATCGAGGCCGTCGCGCCTTTGCTGGCCGATGTGGCGAAGGCAGGCGGACCGCTGGCCGAACGCGCTGCGGCGATCCTGCGGAGCGTCGGCCAGGGCGGCTAAAGCACCGGCTCCGGATAGCATCGGCAATTGTAGATTGCCCCCGGCAGGCTCCGGGCTCCGGTCCGCTTGTCCGCGACCGGCGGGGCGTCCCACCGGTGCGTCGTGCCATCCAACGCCCGATGATCGCGCCGCACGTCGGAGTCGCCGACCGTGCGCCACACGAAGTGCGTGGAGCCGATGTGCTGCGACCGCGCAGAGACCAGCTCTGCCTGCGTCCGCCCCACCTCCGTTCGCGCGATCGTGTTCGCCCGGCTGGCCGTGACCTCGCCGGATCGCATGATCTCCTGCGCGATCTGCTCCGCCCGCGCGCCGCTGGTCAGGCTCTCGACCGCAAGCCGCTGGACCCGCTCGCCCGCCTCCGTGGGGAGGCTGGTGATGAGCTGGACCTGTTCTGCCAGTCGCGCCTGCATCAGGAGGCCGGTGGGCGCCTCCTCAATCTCCTTGTGGAGCACGCGCCCGATCTGCCGCCCGGCGTCGAGCCACATCTTGCGGTCCCGCGCGGCGACGTCGGCGAGCATGCGCCGGCCCACTGCGTCGGCCCAGGGCTCGATGACCTTGGCGTAGCGGTTGAGCGCGTCGGCGATGCCAGCGGCCCATCGCAGGTCGTCGGGCCGCTCGAAGCTGCCCTTGACGAGGTTGCCTATCTGCCGGGCCACGCCGCGAAGCTCGCGGGCGTAGGCCTCTTCCGCCCGGCGCGCCCGCATGACGGCGGCCTTCGAGAAGGGGCGGTTGGCCCGGTCAAGGGCGAAGAGGGGCGTGCCCGGCGCGGTCCGGGACAGGCCGATCAGCCCGGCCGGACGCGCGTCACAGGCGAAGCACATGGGGCGGCCTCATTCCATCGGCGGACGCGGCGGCTTGGCGCGGGGGTCACGCCCGCAGCACGTCGCCCCACCACCCAGGACCAGCAGGTAGAAGACCACCACCGCGCCGGTCAGGCCGATGACGATCCGTTCGATCAGCGCTTCCATCAGGCCCCCTCGGGCTTGGGCTCCGGAGCGGCCGGAGGTGTGGGCAGGACCAGCGGCGGAACCGGCGGGATGCCTGCGCCGCCCGCGGGTGGGGCTGTGCTGCGATCCGGGTCCAGACCGCCGTACGGACCGGACTCGTCGTCCGCGATCCGCTGCCGGACCTCCTGCGGGTCGAGCACGCCGGCATCGATGTAGGTCGCGTCCGTCTGCGCCTGCACGAGCCGGGTGTCCGCCTGCTCCTTCTCGTCCAGGCTCCGCAAGGGCTCGAAGTCGAAGGTGATGTCGGGGTCGATCTCGCCGAACCGGCTCAACTGCACGACCTCCAAAACCGTCGTCAGGCCGGGCCGGAAGAACCGTTCCTGCTGGCCGTGGACGTGGTCGTAGAAGGCCTGCATCTCGCCCTCCGACGAGGCGTTCAGCCCCGACGGCGTGATGCCCAGCAGGATCACCAGCGGAATGCCGGACACCGCCGACAGGTGCTCTTGCGTCTGCGCCTGGAGCACGTCCAGGCCGGACAGGGGAGCCGAGACGTTGGCGAAGTCCTCGTCGGTCTTGTCCACGGCCATGATGCCGCGGTTGTCCCGGATGTTGTTGAACAGCTCCAGGCGCTTAAAGAATTGCTCTGCCGCCTCGGCGTCGGAAATTTGGGACACGACGTTCGTCTTGAGCACCATGACGCTGAACGCGTTCACGATGTCAGCGACGCTCTGCCGGGTCCGTATCCAGTTGTCCACGTACGGCTTTGCCATCTGCGACAGCGACAGGCCGCCGAAGCTGTAGGCCGGCTTGAGCATGTCCGGCACCTCGCGACCGATGAAGGTCAGGAGGCGCGAGCCGTGGATCTCGGTCCCCATGGCGAACCACGAGGCGGGCTTGTACCAGCCGGGGGACAGCGGGTTGTTGCTGTCGTAGCCCGTCGGGTAGCACCAGACCGCCTCGACCGTCTTGACGGCCTTCAGCGAGCCGCGGCGGACCTTTGCCGGGGATGGCTTGCCATCGGCGCCGATCAGCGGCGATTTCAGCTCTTCCGGGTCATTCGTGGACCCGGTGTCGAGGTACAGATGGGCCCGACCGAAGAATCCATCACCCTCGGCCAGATCGCGGAAAGCCTCCTGGACGCCCAGGCGCTTCAGCTCGGCCTCGATCTCCTTGATCTTCTCGCTCTTGTCCTCCTTGCCGACGCTGTGCAGCTTGATCCACTTGCGGGTCATGTGCTGCGCCAGCCGCTCGACCATGGCGCGGTACTCGGGCCGCTGCGCCAGCTCGGACAGGTAGGCGTAGCCGAGAAACTGCTGCCCCTCGTGCCAGGCGCTCTGCGCGGCCCAAGCGAACATGGCGTTGGTCGCCTGCGAGGCGGAGTCCAGGGCCATGCCGCTCGCGGCCTCCGGGGCAACGCCCGGAGGGTGGCTGGGCAGGCGGAACGGGTGCGGCTGGTCTCCCGCCTTGGCTGGCCTCTGCTGGGCTCGGGCCAAGGCCGCATGCGAGATCCCCCGCCGCGGCTTGCCGGCCACGGGCGGCGACACCCCATCCTGCGCCGGAGCGGCGCGGCGACGCCGACGGCGGCGCTTGCTGTGCTGCGGCTCGGTGGTCATTGGCGCCTCATGGTGGGCATGGCCGCACGGGCCAGGACGGAATCGGAGACGACGAGACGAGGCCGCTCCAGCGGGGCGAAGCGGATCACCACCGCGTCGGCAAGGTTCGGCGACTTGGCCCCGTCTGGAGTCTTGTCCACCACGATCTTGCCCGCGCTGTTGATGCTGTAGGTCGGCTGGGACAGCTCCACCGACAGCTTGGCGAGCAGCGGCAGGCTGGAGGGCAGCGAGATCAGTTCGTCATGCGGCGCGGCGACGCCTTCGGCCACCGCCCGGAAGGTCTTCTGGAACCGGGTCCGGAGCGACCACCACGCTTGCGCCTTGCGGTTGGCGAAGAAGTCCCGGTTCTTCCGGCCCTTCACGTCCTCCCGCTCGGGCTCGAACACCTCCGCCGACCCGCGATAGGGCAGCGCGTCGAGAGGCTTCTGCCCGGCGGCCTTGCGCCGGTCGTTGATGACCCGCGCGTCCCCGCGCACACCGGCGCCCAGGCCGTCCGCGTCGTAGCGGAAGCTGGGGAGGCCGGCGCCGTCGCACAGGGCGAAGGCCCGCTCGACCGTGCCGAAGATATCGCTTCCCTTCCCCTGCCACTCCTCCAGCGTCTCCACAACGACGCCGTGGGCGCCGCAGAAGGCGTTGAGGTCGCGGCCCTCGTCGGCGACGTCCAGCGCGCCGGAGCGCTCTCCGCTGGGCCGGAAGCCCAGCTTCACATGAGCGTCCACCGCGGCCTGGACCCACGCGGACGGGATCAGGATGCCCTCAACCGACGCCGCATAGTCGATGTCGATTTCCTGGGCGACCGTCACCGGGTCCAGTTCGGCAACCTGCTTCGCATACCATGCGTCATCCTTCCGCGGGTCGTCCCGCCAGTGGAAGGTGAAGAGCTTGAACTTGCCGCTGTGTCGCTTGATCGCGAAGGGGTTGGCCGGTCCGTTAGGCGTGCTGATGTCGATGCGGCAGTTCGTCGTCTGCGACAAGCTCGCCTCGACAAGCTGGGGCCGCTCCAGGAACGCGGACTCGTCCACGAAGTAGAGGCTCGTCCGGTCGCCGCGCCCGATGCCATCGCCGCTCTCGCCCGCAACGAACGAATCCGTGCCGGGGAAGTTGATGCGCATGTGCGGCGCGTGCTTGTCCTCCCTCCAGCCGCCCAGGAACTCGGGCGGCAGGTACTTCATGAACATGCGGGCCTTCCAGAAGAGGGACTTCGGCGACCCGATCTTGTCCACATACTCCTCTTTGCGGCTGCCGAACCCGACCACCACGCCGTGGTGAAACAGGCACAGCGTGCAAGCCAGAGCGACCGACAGCCACGACATACCCATGTCGCGGGTCTTCTCCGTCAGGCCGGGCTGCTGCGCCTTCCAGCGCTCGACGGTCCATTCGATCCATTCCCACTGTTTGGGGAACAGGATGAACGGCACGACGCTCGGCAGGCCCCGCTCGACGTTGCGAGGGTCGAAGGTGCAGCCCCAATCCTCGATGAAGTCCGCCGGGTGGTCCCGGTAGTAGGCCTTCACCGCCGGCAGGAGTTCCGGCTCCGCGCGCAGCTTCGCCAGCCGCTCCGCCCTCCAGCGGAACACCGCCACGTAGTCGGGCTTGCGGAAGTCGAACTCGAAGGGGATCACGGATCAGCCACTCATGAGTTTCTGGTACGCCTTCGAGGCCTCGACGGGGTCGGCGGGGATTTCCGCCTTCAGGATCGGGCCACCGTCCTTGCCGGTGTGCTCGTTGCGCACCTTGTTCGTGAAGGCGTCGCCGCACTCTTTGGCGGCCTGCTCCATGAGCTGCGCGGCGAGGCCCATGTTGCCCATGGTCTCCGCCTTCGCCGCCATCCGGTTCAGCGCCCGCAGCCGCACCGCCTTGTGGCTGATGCCGATGGTGGACGTGTCTTCAAGGAAGGCCTTGCGGGTCTCCTCGAACAGGTCTTTCCACCGCTCGGCCAGTCCGCGGCCCGACACCTTCGTGGGGTCGTGCGCCTCGACCTGCTGCCGAGACACGACGATGCCGAATTCGGTTTTGACCGCCTCGACAACGGCGGACGGGGGATCGAAGCAGGCAACCGCCTGGACGATGAAGGCTTTTACCTCCGGTTTCAGGACTGCCATTTCATTCAATCCCGTCCATAGCGGTCCAGACTACGCCATCTTCCGGCAACAGGTCCCACACGCGGCCCCGATCAGCGCCGGGGCGATCGTCGGACCAGCATTCGCAACCCGCACCATCAAGCGACATGCGGCCAGACGAGCCCGAGCATAACTTGCCGGACGGTCGTCGGGCTCACCCCATAGCGCCTTGCGAGCGCCGCCTGAGTGCCGCGCGGCCCGCTCTTGGACCGCCGTATTTCTCTTACGTCATCTTCTGTCAGCTTGGCTTGCCCATTCAGTTCTCCGGCCGCCGATTGCAGGCCAGACCGGTAGGCGTGAAGCTGGTTCTCTGCCGACGTCACGTATTCGAGGTTTTCGACCCTCGCGTCAGACTGGACACCGTTAATGTGGTTTACTTCCATGCCGTCCGGAACCGGACCCAAGAAAGCCTTGGCGACAAGGCGGTGAACCAATTCCGTCTTCCTCTTCCCATCGCGGCAGAGATCAACGCTTGGATAACCGCCGCTACGCCCTTTTCGGCGCGGGCAAGATTTCAATATGCTTCCAGCCTTTGCGCACGTCCTAGACGTAAGGCGTTTCACCCTTCCCATGTTGCTAACCGCATAGTCAGGGTAATCTTCAACGACCTTCCACTGTTCCGCGACTGCGATTTCGTCAGTGCTCATGCTATCTTCCGACTGCAAGTTCCGCACGATAAGCTTATCACAGACTGCGCTATCTCGGGTCCTTTATTGGCGGCCCTTACCATTTCTTCCACGCCAGATGTAACGGCGCCGTATCGCCTAACAACGCCGACAAACTGTTCCACGTCGTGCCCACGAATGCCGAACTTCGGCTTTCCGTCCTGCCCGAACTTCGGGGCGCCGGACACGTCGCGCTGCTGGCCGCAGTGGAAAAGCTCATGCTCCGCCGTGGCGCAGGCTGAGGCGTCGTCCGCTTCGGCCCACCACACGGCGTCGAAGGTCAGCAGGAAATCCGGCTCGTAGCCGAACCAGTCGTCGAGCTGCTGTTCCGCCCGCCCGGCGGTCCAGGCGCTTCCGCGGGGCTGCGGCATCTCCGCCATGGCGACGGCTCGGTTCATCTTCACGACGAGCGGCCGGTTCGCCCACAGGCAGGCGATGTTGGCTTGGCGCAGATGCGCGTGTTCCGGGTTGGCGAGTAGCCCGGTTTCCGAGACGAAGACGGCCATGAGCCATTCCGTCAGATCGACCGCCGGGACGAAGCGCCACGGCGGAAGAGGGTCGCGCAGGTCGGCGGGCGGCATGGGGCGCTTCAGGCCGCCCAGGCGGGTCACTTCGCCCTTCGGCTTCCGCGCCATGACCTCACCCCTGTTTCCGCTGCCGCTTGATCAGCGCCTCGATGATCCGCACCGCGTCGGCGAGGGACTGGCTCAGCGGCTTCATGCCGGCTCGTCCGGCTGCTCGGCCAGCACCCGCCCGACCCAATCGGCCGGGATGATGCTGAGCGGAAGGCGTTGGGAAACGATGCGCACCGTCGCGTCTCCGCTCTCGGCCGCGCGGTCGACCGCATAGCCAGCGTGATGGCCGCTGTGGTCACGGGGTCTCGCGTCCATGGCGGTCGGCCAGCGGTACAGCGACAAGCGCCCAGCCCCATCCTCGACCAGTTCGTGATGCGCGTGGACCGGCGCGCCGTCAACGGCCACGAACGGCTCCCCACTCGCGTCCAGTCCCTCGGTCACGGCGCGGCGCGGCCCGCAGGAACACGCCCCGTCCGTCATGCACGTCTCGTTGCAGCGCTTGGTCATTTCGTCCCCATCAGCCCGTTGGCGGGTCGCAGCGCACCGTCGGCGATCTGCCGAACTCGGCGCGCCATTTCCTTCGAGGCAGTGCGCAGCGGATCGCGAAGGCGGCGGCGCAGGCGGTCAACCTTGCGCTCCAGCCGGGAAACGTCCTGCTGCTCGGTGCGGATGTCCGCTCGTTCAGCCGGGGCGACCGCGGAGGCCGCCAAGCCAAGCGCCATCGCGGCACCAATCCCGGCGCCGATCAGCAGTCGCTTCATGCCCAACCTCCTGAATGCGCAATTGTGAATTGCTACTCGCCGACGCCGCCCATTCGCGGGCGAACACGTCGTCACTCCGCGGCGACTGGTGACGGACCACCAAACAGCCGGGCCAGAACGTCGGGGTCCAGCTTGCTCGGGTCAATGTACGGCACCAGCGTCCGCAAAACCGTGGCCTGCTCCTCCAACTGGTGGCTCAGGCGGTCGACCTTTTCTCGGAGCGAGGCAACTTCGGCCTCCAGCTCCTCTTCCCGCTCTGAGGTGCCGCGGCGAACCATGCTGATGGCCGACGCCAAGGGCCGGACGATGTGCGGGAGCCAGTAAATCAGCCATGCCAGATTGGCCGCGATCCCCACCGCCACCAGCCCCATCACCCACGGCCCGCCGGATTGCATGGCGTGGATCAGGTAAACCAGGGCGCCGACTAAGCCATCGACCTTTCCGGCATCGGGGGTGGAATCCATTGGGCAGTCTCCAGCGGGGCCGGAGGCCCAAGGCGATGGGTTAGGCCGCAGGCGACGCTGCGCGGCGTCATCGGGCAAGGCTTGCAGGGACCAGGACGGTGCTGCGCGCCTGCGGATCTCGGGATTGCAGGGCCGAGACCCAGACGCAGAAAACCCCGCTCGGGGCTGGCCCGGCGGGGTTCTTGCGGTCGGATTTCGACGATTAACGGCGACCCTACACCCGACCTCTCCGCCTGTCAAATTCCTTTTTCGCGATAAAGGGTTATATTTTTCCGATGGATTACCGCTTGTCGGGGACGATTCGTCGGGACCGGAACGGGACCTGCAAAAACGCCTCCTCCAGCTCGGCGTAAGCGGCCTCGAACCGGTCCACGATGGCGGTCAGCATCGCGAGATAGGCCGGCTCCGGCCAGTACTCGACCGGGCACCAGGGCGACCAGACTTGATCCCCCGGCTCGTAGCCGGACGGCGGCATGTCGATCCGCCGTCCGCGGCGGTTCACGAACGTCTTCTCGCGGCGGCTCCGGCGGCGGGGCCGCAGGTCGACCCGGTACTTCCAGCGGTGGGCGCCGCCGGGCACCGCGTAGCGCTCGACCTCGCCGTGGTCTTCGGTCTCGGCGAGCTTGGCGTATTCGGCGCGGGTGAGGTTCAGTTCGGGGATCTTGACCCACTCGCCCCGGATGACATGATCCGCGCCGCCTTCGCCGCGGTCCATGTTCGGCACGGCCCGCGCCTGCGGCTGAACGGTCGGGCGCTCCGGCTCCTCGCCGGCGCGGGCGGCCTCGATGACGAGTTGCGCGATGTCCGGCTCCAGGATGCCGATGACGAGCCGATGGGCCGCGGCGGCGTCCCGGTGGATTCCCGCCGGAATGTCGCCGTCCAGGCTGGACAGGTAGTTCATCCAGCGGAACTTGGAACTGTCACTGCGCCCCAGGCCCAGGCGGTCGGCGCGCTGCGAGCCGTAGGCCCAGACGAGCATGTCCCAGACGGTGGCCGGCTTGCGGGAGTCGACCGGCGTCGCGTCGATCGGCAACATGGAGGCCGCGGCGGCGGGGGTGGCGATGGCGTTCATGCTGCGCCTCCGGCGATGGTCTCCAGCTTGGCGCGGAGGTCGCGGTTTTCGGCGGTGATCTGGTCAAACACACGCTGGGTGGTTTCGCGGCCTCGCTCGGCGGATTGCGCTCTGGCCTCCGCCTCAATTGCGAATTGCTCGGCATCGGCCAGCCGTCGGGAGACTGCCAGCAAGTGGCCCAGCACCTTCGGCATGTCGCCGCTGGCCGCGGCACGGGACAGGTCTTGGATTGACAGCATCTCAGCCACGGTCATCCTCCTTGGCTTTGGAGTGAGCGGAACTTCCAACCCACGCCCCATTAGTCATCGCGGCATCGGCATTCGATGCTGGCGCAACAGCGGCCAGAAGCCGACTGCGCCAGTCGGCGATAAGCGCCATTTGCTCATCGTCAAATTCAGGAGCCGCATCCTCTCCAGTCGCGACGCCTTCCATCTCGCGAAGGACTTGCTCAAAGTCTCCTGCCGCCTTTAGCTCGACATCGGTGGGGATGGGCGTCGCCTCTTGGGTGTTGGTCGGTAGCTTCATGCTGCGTCTCCTTCGGCGGCCCGGTCTTTCAGGAAGGCGCTCACGGTCGGGTGCGTCACCTTGATGCCGTGCTCGGCGGACACCGTGTCGGCGATCCGGCGCAGCGACGTCCCGGCGGCGGCCAGCTCCACGATGCGCCCCTTGATCGCGTCGAAGCCGGGAATGGGGACCAGCGCGTCGCCCTCGCGCCGGAAACCGAACGGCGGGTTGCCGCCTTGGTACCGGCCCTTGGCCTTCAGCTCGTCCATGCCGGCTTGAGTCCGGACGCCGATCATCTCCCGCTCGAACCGAGCGAAGCCGGCGAGGACGAGGGCCAGGATGCGCGACATGCCGCCCTTGGTCGGGTCAGGGATGCCGTCCCCAAGCTCCACGTCCACGCCGCGATCGGCCATCTCGTCCACGGTCACGCAGAAATCGGTGTCCGAGCGGAACAGGCGGTCCAGTTTTGTTGCGAATACTTTGTCGCCGGATTTCAGCGCCGAGAGCATCGCGCCGCCCTGCGGCCGGTCGCGCAGGGGGATTTTCGCCGACACGCCAGCGTCGACGAACAGCCGGGCCAGCGGCAGGCCGGCCTTCTCGCAGAGGGAGCGGATGACGCGCTCTTGCCCGTCAAGGCTTTGACCTTCCAAGGCTTGTTCGTCGGTCGAAACCCGGATGTAGCCGTAAGCAGCCATGGTCACACCTCGGTCGGTAACGAGTGGAAAGGCGCTACGCCTTTCCAGGGATGGGGCGGTAAGGTGGGGTCGGTCGAAACCAGACGACCCGAGCATCCCTTTACGCGCAATACTCCCCGCGCTTCTTTCAAGTAATCGTGACGCATTTTATCCCCCAAAGGCGAAACCCGCCTTTCCACGGCACCGCGACAATTGAATGGCGCGCCGCAGACCGACGAATTCATTCTTGATTTTCCGGATGGACTTTCGCAGACCATGAAGCGGCCGCAGCGGCGAAGCCAAACTCCATGTCCGCCTCGATGGACCTCGTGACGATTCCGCGATCGACCGAACGTACGAGCGCGCGGCACTCGTCCCGCAGCATGGCGGCGCAGGCCATGGCCCAGGGCATCCGCTCCGACACTCGGTCGGCGGCAAGGACGACCACGCTCCCGATGCCCCGCTTATCCAGGGCCTCCTTCATTTTCGAGAAGCCCGGTCGCTGCAATGGATTTCCCACGCCGCCACAGACGTCCGAATAAATTTCGGCGACTTCCAGGTCGTTATCAGTGCAGAATTTGCGGATGGCTTTTCCTTGGTCTTCCTGAGTTGGGCAACCTCCCCCATCATCGGTGCGAATGTACCCAACCGCGATCTTCGCCGC
This sequence comes from Azospirillum sp. UFLA03-27, assembly GCF_059803775.1. Lineage (NCBI taxonomy): Bacteria > Pseudomonadati > Pseudomonadota > Alphaproteobacteria > Rhodospirillales > Azospirillaceae > Azospirillum > Azospirillum sp. UFLA03-27. Next base: position 12,904 of record NZ_JAUQTX010000036.1, read on the forward strand.
CTGCCTTTCCTCGCCCTTTCTTTTAAGAAACTTCTTCATCTTCCTGGCTTGGTATTTGCTTATCATCGGATGGCTGTCGGTCGTTTCGTTCATCACCTCAGCCCTCCTGTCTCGGGGTGCGGACCCACTCATCCCCGACCCGCATCCAAAATCCGGGGAGCGCGCATTCCTGGTCCGGATGCAGTCGCCCCGCCAGTTGCTCGGCCGCGCTTTCCAGCATGGCGGCAAGCGGGCCGTGGACTGCGTCGGCAAGATCCGCCGTATCGGGGCGAAAGCGGTGAAGGTGCTTTTTCACCCAGTGAGCCATGTTCAGCAGGTCCATCGGCGTGCATGGCGGGTATTGGCGGTCGCTCTTGCCCATCGCCTCAGCCCTCCCCCCGGTTCATCACAGCCGGCGCGCCCATGTTCCGCCGCGCCGGCTTCCCTCCGTTCCGCGCCCAGTAATCGGCCATCAGCTTTTCCGTGGCCTCGCTCATGGCCCGCGGACCAGCAGGCTCCTCCTCCGATTCCGCACGGCGACGCTGCGGCGCTGGCGCCCCGCCCTTGGCGATGATCGACAGCCGGGACCACTCGTCGCGCAGGCGGGTCCGCTCGCCGTCCAGCGACTCCGACAGCTCCGCCCAGCCCGGCCAGAACCGGAACTTGCGAGCAATGCGGTCGAACGCCGCCGGATCGGCGAACAGCGCCGCCGGGTAGCCGCTGTTCAGAATGTCCGAGACGGCTCCGGCCAGCTTGGTTTCCGGCGGGAGCTGGCTGCCGTTGCAGCGGTTGGCGAGGTGGGCGACCCACCGGGCGGCGTCGGCGTACGACACCGGGGCGATTCCGGCGCGCAGGTCGTCCAGGGCCGCCGCCGCCTCGCGCTGCACCTCGGGCGGGACGACCGCGGGCGGCTTCCATGCGCCCGGCCGGACGACGTAAACGCCGTCGATCACCACGCCCTCGGCTTGGGGGCTAAGCGCGTCCCGCAAGGTCGCGCTCCAGGAAGTCAGCGAACAGGTTGTCGGGGCGCTGGCGGGCAGCGCTGACACGAGACTGGTCACGTTGGTCATGATCGTGTCCTTTGTGCGAATGCGCGGCGACCGGCGGCGGCTCGTCCAGCCAGCACTTTCCGTTCAGCCACGAGGATGGGTGCTTGATGAACCGGGGCTCGGTTCCGGCGACCTGCCGGGCGTACCTCTGGATTCCGGACAGCAGTTCGGCGGGGGTCGCTCCGCCCTTCACAGCCGACCGATAGGCCTTCTCAGCGTGTCCCTTGCTCACCTTGTGCGGGACGTGCTGCCACCACTCGCCGAACGTCGCATTCGGGTCTTGGCTCTGTGGCTCCGGGGTGGATCGGGGGGCATCGACGCCCTGCCCGTCCGTCGTCTGCGGATCACCGGTCCGCAGGCTCGTCTCATCCGCATTCGGGTCATGGCCCAGGGGCTGCTGACCGATAGATTCTATCCTTCCCGTCAGGGAAGGATTCTTGGTTGGTGGTTGGTGGTTGGTGGTTAGCTTCGTTTCAATCGAAGCATCCGCTTCGGATAACTCATTGTTCTGACTATAAAGACGCCTCTGATTTCGGCGAGAAATGCCCGAATTTATGCCACCTTCGTGACCGGTTTCTTGAGCTTTTTCGGTCCGCTTCGTGGCCTTTTCGAGTTCAGTTTCGCACCGACGGTTGCTCAGCTTCCCGTCCCTGAGGAACAGTTTGCGGCGCGCGAGCAGCGATGCGCGGATGCGGCGCCACTTCTCAATCGTCGTGTTGCACAGCTTCGCGAGGTCCCGATCATCGTCGTCGATCGGGCCGCCGTAGCTGTAGATCAGACAGCAGACGGTGATGTAGCAGCCGCGCTCGTCCGGCCGCAGCGTTGCCGCGCCCACAAGCCATTCGTCGGGGGACAGGTCGACGCGCCGGACTTTTCCCATGGCTCAGACAGCCCTCTTTTCATGCCGCATCAGAAACAGCGCGGCCCGGACGCTGCTGAGCGCGTCGCCCCACTGCGGGGCCTCGCGCGTCAGGACCGGGGCGCCGACGGAGCGGATCACGGTGCGCGGCGACAGGCCTTGGAACTTGGCCCAAAGGCAGTGCTCCAGAGCAATGTCGTGCGCTGCGTCGCGTTGGTAGGCCATCGCCCTACTCCGCGGCCTGCGCCAGCCGGGCGCCCTGCAGGTCCCGCGCCCACGCCAGCATCAGCGCGGCCGGGCCGGGCGTGATTGCCTGGAACCCGCGGCGCTCGAACACATCCGGCCGGCCTGTGCGGGCCAGCACGAAGTGATCCGGCTCGGCCCGGTTGCCGATGCGCAGCAGCGCCGCGTCGAGGAGGCGCCCGCCGACCCCGGCGCCCTGGACCGTCGGGCAGACGCCCCAATAGGCGATGTCCCAGCCAGCGGCGGAGATGAAGGCCCGACGGAACGCGATGGCGCCGACGACGCGGGCCTCCTCGCCGGCGGCGACAAGCACCTGGGCGGCGTGCGGCGAGATGCCGGCCAGGGCGTCGAACAGCACGTCCCGCAGGTCGGCCGCGTAGCGCTGGGGGATCGCGCCGCCGGGCTGGCGGTGGCAGTCGCGCAGGATGTCGATGACCGCGGGCACGTCGCCGCGGAGCATGGTGCGGATGGTGGCGCTCATGGCGTGTCCCTGGAGAGAGGTGGTGGGCATGGCCGGTCACTCCGCCGGGGCCGGCGGCACTGCCTGGATGGCGGCCAGCAGTGGGAGGGGCGCGGGCGGAGCAGCGTTGCGCCGGACCTTCGGGGTCGAGGCCGTGTGAGCGCCCTCACCCGCGTAGTGCCGGCAGCGCGCCACGAGGATTTGGAAGTAGTCGGGATCGCGCTCACAGACGATCGCGCGGCGACCTTCGGCGAGGCAGGCGACAGCGGTCGATCCGGTGCCCGCGAACCCGTCGAACACCGTCTGGCCGCGCTCCGGCGCCGTCAGACGAACGAGCCAGCGGATCAGATCCAGGGGCTTCACGGTCGGGTGCTGGACGAGATGGTCAGTCGTCTCCAGGCCGTGGGCGTGGGCGCCGATGGTGCGGGCGGGGTGGGCTGTGCCGCAGACCTTGCAGAGAAACCAGCGGTCCCCTTCGGACGCCTTGGCCTCGTAGAAGAAGCGGGCGGCGGAGCCGGAGTCGCCGTGTACGATGCCCTGAGATTGCGCGGTCAGCCCCCAGCCGTCCATGCGCCGTTCGCCATTCCGATGCAGGGTGCGCGGCTTTTCCGACGACTCCCCAAACGACCCGAACGCCTCAAGCACCTCCGGCGACCCGTCGTGCAGGACGTTCGCGGGCCAACGGCCCTCAACGGTCGTTCCGGCGCAACGCGAACCATAAAGAGTGCCGTCAGCGCCGCCGGCATAACTCGCGCCAACGCCGCGGCCACGATCCGCAGCGATCAGCGGGCGTTCTCCCGTTTCGATCCGCGCCGAATCGATGTTGAGCGGCCCTGTGCCGTGCTGGAGCCAATTCGCCGTCCCGGTGCCCTCCATGGGCTTCTGCCCCATGAAGATCGGCTCCAGCGCGGGCTTGAGGGCCTGACCCCCGTAGCGCAGATGATCGGTGCCGGGGGCCTTCAGGCGCGTCGCCTTGGGCATGCCGGAACCGAAGATCCAGGCCAGATGTCCCGCCGGGTCCTGGCTCTCCAGGATGCGCAGGAAGGATTCGGCCTGCTCCTCGGAGAGGCTGTCCACGAAGGCGACGATCGCCTCGGCCATGCTCAGCACGTTGTCGAGCATCGGGTGGACGACGAAACCGGCGTCCTCGATGGCGACGGACATGCGCCCGAACCCTCGCGAGCTGGAGAAAGCCGTGATGTAGCCGCCGGGCAGAAGGGCGTCGAGGTGGAGCGCCCAGGTGGCCGGATCGAAGGCGATGGGAAGCTCGCCTTCCGCCACGCCGTCCCACTGCTTGCCCATGAAGCCCCTGGACGCGCGGGCGAACGCTCCATCGGTGCCATGGACCGCCGGGGCCGCACCGGCCCTCCCGAAGCGCTTGACGATGCTGGTCAGGTGGTACGGCGGGTCGGAGCACACAGCGTGCACGCGCTCGCCCTTCTCGGTCATCTGGCGCAGCACGTCGCGGCAGTCGGCGTCGTAGGCGATCACGCGCCCGCCGCCGATGATAACGGGGGTCAGCATGCTCGACCCCCTTTTCGCCGGTCGCTGCGCCGATCCTCCGCCGATTGAATGGCGCGCAGGTTCTCCTGATAGGTCCTCCACAGCGCGGGCCGCTTGGGCAGATCGTCGCCGTGCTCGCGCATCAGGCGCGTGTTCTCGGCCATGGCCGCTGCGGTGGCGGGGGTCATGGGGTGGCCTCGTCGGCGCTAGTCGGGTAGCCGTCGTGCAGAACGCCGTCGAGGAGGCGGCCGGCTCGCACTTTGCCAACGCGGGCCATCAGCGCGTCGCCGCGCCGGAAATGCCCATCGTTCTCGCCAGCAGGCTTAACGATCCGCACGCGACCGGCGCGCATGTCGCCACCCAGGTCCCCGCCGGGAACCGGCTGGGTCGGCGCCCACTCGCCGTTCTGCTTGTGCATGTAGGCGATGTCGCGCGGTAGGCAGAAGTCACGCGCGGCCCGGAACCAGTCAGGGTGCCACGGCCGGGCGTGTTGACCGCTCTCACCGCCGCTGATGAGCCAGGACAGGAACCCCCACCCAGCCCAATCGACCATGCCGAGCGCCGGCTCGTAGCTGACGAAGGTCCGCCAGCCGCCCGCGGCGATCCGCTCCATGTGCTGGCGGCGGGCGTCGGCGCGGGGTTGGTCCTCGACGGAGGAGCCGATCAGCACGTTGGGAAGCGCGCCCGAGCACAGCGCATTGATGGCTCTGTCGTAGATTGTCGGCGTGTCGATCCGCCCCGAGACGGGCCATTCGCAGGCATCGCGCGCTGACCCGCAGGTCGCTTCAGCGAGGCTGTTCATGTGCCATTCGCGTCGCTGTTCGCGCATGCGCTCGCCAAGAGAGGCGAGATAGTTCGCCGCCCGATCCGGTCGCTTGGTCAGCACGTAAAAGGTATGCTGCGGGCAAAGCGCCATCACGGCGAACAGCCGGTCAAGGAACTCAAACGGCACGCCATCGTGGAACACATCGCCCATGCTGGTCAGGAACCAGCGCTTGGGCTTCCGCGCCTTCAGCGGGGCCAGGACTTCCGGCTCCCACAGCGTGACCTTGCCGGTCCACTTCCCCTTGTTGCCAACGCGGGTCGCCACGCCCCGGTACTTCTCCTGGCCCATCGCTTCCAGCCGGGCCGCCATCAACGCGGCGTAGCAGTTGGCGCAAGCTGGCGAGACCGCATCGCAGCCCACGACGGGCGTCCATGTGGCGTCGGTCCACTCGATTGAACTGTTCTCGGCCATCACACCCCTCCCGCCGCAGCCGCGTCGCCCTCGGGCGTGCGGAAGTAGAGAAAGTCCCTCGGGACCCGCTGTTCGTTGACGAAGCCGCCGTTGGCGAGGGCCTGCATCGCGGCCTTGGCCTCGGTGATCTCCAGGCCGGCGCGTTCGGCAATGGCCGGCAGGCGGGCGGCCTGAACGGCGCGCGAGGCGGGAGTCGCCTGGAGCGTGGCGATCATGGCGGGGGTCATGCGAGAACCCTCGCGGCCATGAGAGGGTTCAGCCGCGACCAGACGACTTGGATGGACCGGGGCTGATGGGGCTTGCGCATCAGGATTCCGCGCGCGGAAAGGCGGTGGACGGCTTCCCTTGCGGCGACTTCCGACGGCAGCTTGGCCGCGGTGGCGATTTCCGCGTGGCTGAGCGGCACGCGCCCAGCGCCGTCCGCGTGCTTGGTGCAGACCTCCAGCACGGCGGATTGGCTGGGGCACAGACCCGAGAAGACGGGCGGCTGGCGCGATGTGGGGTCCGGCTCCGTGTACCGGACGCCATACCCCAGCGAGTGGGCCTTGCCGATCAGATCCATCTTGGTCGAGCACCCGAGCCGCGCGGCCAGCTTTGCGGCGCAGGCGCGCACCTCCTCCTTCGTCACACCGGCGGACTCGGCGATTTCTCGGTACATCTTGTGCTGAGCGACGCCGAGAAGGACGGCGTGCTCCAGGTCTGACGCGAGGCGCGCCTTGCTCATGCTGCCTCCTTGGCGCAATCGTCTGTTGCGCTCTGCGGATTGGGTTCGAAGATGCGGACGCCGACGAGGGCGGCCCAGGCGAAGAGCTTGTCGGCGGGCGGGAAGTTGACGCCCTTCTCCCAGGCGGACAGCGCTTGCCGGGTGATGCTGAGCCGCGTGGCGACGGTCTCCTGCGAGAGCCCCTTCGCGGCGCGGGCGGACACCAGCGCGCGGCAGAGGGAAAGCCAGTCGTTGCGGGCGCTCATTCGGCCATGCCCAGCGCTTCCTTGTAGAGATCAAGGATCGCTTCCTGTTCCTGGCGGTCGGCCTTGTCCATCTTCCGGAGCCGGATGACTTGGCGGATGATCTTGGTGTCGAAACCGGTACCCTTGGCCTCGGCGTAGACCTCTTTGATGTCCTCCTGCAGGCCGCGCTTCTCTTCTTCCAGGCGCTCGATGCGCTCCACGAAAGACCGCAGCCGGTCCGCCGCGATGCCGCCCACGTCCGATCCGTCCGCCGGCGGCTTGTTGTGTCCGATCTTGCTCATGGCGAGGCCCTCAAACGTACATCGGCATGAGGACTTGGACCAGCGACACCCGGTCGCGCTGGTCGCTCGGGCGCCCGTCGTCGGCCGGCTCGAAGATGAAGGGATAGCCGCCGCCCTCGAACCGGATCGTCACCGCGTCACCGTCGAAGGCGTCCAGCGTCTCGGCCAGATAGCGGGCGTTGAGGCCCCATTCGGCGCTGTCCGTGCTGGCGACCGTGACGCGGGTGGTCAGGCTGCCCACATCCACGGATTCGGCGGTGATCCGCAGCGACGCCTTGTCCAGCGTCAGCTTGACGCCCGGAGCGTTGCCGGTCAGCGCCGGGCCGACGGTCTTGAGCGCGCGGCGCAGCATGGCCCGGTAAACCGTGAGGGTCTTCGGCGTATCCTGCGGGATGACACGCTCGTAATCGGGATAGGTGCCATCCACGAGGCGGGTAACGACCTCCGTCGTCTCGCCGCCGTGCTCCCAGGCGAAGGACATGCGCGGGATTTTCGTGCTGGCTGGCAGCGCGTCCTTCTCGGCGTCCGGAATGCTCAGCGTCACCGGGACCGCCTCCGGCACGACGGCCAGCAGGCGCAGGACGGGGCCGATCACCTGCCGCGGCACGATCACGCCCGCGTCCAGGCTGACGTGCTCGCCGTCAACCGGCGTCGCGATGCTGGCGATGCCCATGCGATGGCCGTCGGTCGCCACCGCGCGCAGGATGCTGTCGTGGCGCCGGAGGAAGACGCCGTTCAGGTAGTAGCGGGTTTCCTCGGTCGAGATGCAGTGCTTGACGGCATCGAACAGCCGCAGCAGGTCGCCAGCGGGCATCTGGAACGGCCGGTCGGTCGGAACCAGCGGCACGTCGGGCATGTCATCGATGGGCAGCGTGAAGAGGTGCCCGGTCAGGTCTTCGCCGGTGACGGCGACGCGCATGGCCTCGCTGTTCGGGTCCAGCGTCACGGGGCCGGTGGCGATGGAGCCCAGCACGCCCGCCAGAGTCTTCGCCTCCACCGTGGTCCCGAACGCTGTCGGGGCCTCGGCGGGGACCGTGCGCACGATGGCGATGTCTTGGTCGGTGGCCCACAGGCGAATGCCGCCGGCGGTGGCCTTGATGGCGACGTTCGAGAGGATGGGGATGGTGTTGCTGCGGTGAACGGCCAGCGATACGGCCCGAACGGCGCGCAGCAGCACGGCGGAGTCGATGGTCAGGCTGGCGGCGACGGGCGTCGAGTTGATCTCGCGGGCCACCTTGGGCTTCTTCGCGGTGATGGTCATCAGGGGGTTTCCTTCTGCGTGATCGTGACGCGGCACCCCGTCAGGCCCGGCACGTTGGGGCGCCCGGTCAGTTCGGCCACGATGTCGGCGTTGTCGTCTTCGATGAGGCCCAGCTTCACCAAGAGGTCGAGCGGGGCCTTGAACAGGTTGTCCGGGTCGACCCGGCCGGAGCGCTTGCCGTGCTCGACCAGGATCGTCACGGGGCCGCGGATGGGCTCGGGGCGCTGCGCCTTGACCTTCCACACGGCGGCCTGCTTCCAGGCGTCGTAGGCCGGCGTCGGGACGCGCCCGCTGCGGACGTTCTTGAACAGGTTGTTCACGCTCGGCGGGGCCGGCATGTCGAGAGTGACGCAATTGGTCATTGCGAAATCCTCCGCAGGGCGGCGCGGGCGCGGGGGTCGAGGTCGAGGCGGTGGACGATGCCGCGGAGTCGCAGAACGGACGCGTCTGTCGGCTTGTCGCCCATGGCGCGGATCGTCGCCTTCCGGCTGGCCTCCATGGCAGCGCGGGCCGCCGGGCTCATGATCCATTCCGGGCCGGGCGCCGTAGCATCGTCGTCCTGGCCGGGCCGGGCGGCGACGATGGCTTTGGCGAGCCCGCGGGACACGCGCGCCTCCTGGCTGGCGTTGCCCTTGAGGCCCATCAGGTACAGATGATTTCCGACGGTCCTGGAGGATTCGCCGATCCGCTCACCGATCTCGGCGCTGGTCAGGCCCAAGCCGTGCAGCGGGGCGATCTTGGCCTGCAGGGCGGCGCTGTGGTCGCGGCGGGCTTTGCTGATGGCCATTTACGCGGCCTCCTTGGTCAGCGCGTCGATGTTCGCGTTGTGGACGGCGAAGCTGATGGCGACCACCCAGGGGTTGGCGGACCAAGCGTCGGCGCCGTGGAGGGAGCCCCAGAGGGTCTGGAAACTGCGGCGTGGGTCGGAGAAATAGCGCTTGGTCGTGTCGCCGGGCTTGTCCCCATAGTCGCGCCACCCACCCAATCCCCGTGGGGGCGGATTGCAGAACTCGACCCCTTCGGCCACCGCATCTTCCTCGCTGATGTCGTTGAGCCGCTGCACCCGCACCTCCTCCACCACCAGCGTCAGGCGGGAGGCCCAGCGGGGCATGTGGATCGAGGGGCGCGACCTCTCGTCATCGTGGCCGACCGCATCGCCCAGGTAGGCCACGGCTCCGTCGGCGGAGTAACGGAAGCCACAGGTCGTCCACTCGTCCCGAGGCTCCCGAGGATGAGGATTGGACGCGATCCGCAGCTCGCGCCCGCTCTCCCGCACCCACAGGCGATCCCCGGGCTGGAAACGCGGCGTGATGTCGAAGCTGCCGCACAGATGCCCGGCCGGCCGGTTCTGGAATAGGGGGCCGGTCCAGGCTTCGAAGTGGCGGCGCACCGGGGTCCGCTTTTCGATCGGCAGCCACGACTCCTCGCCGAGCATGTAGTTGATCCCGCACTCGGCCGGCGGTTGCGGGACAAGGCGTCGCGTCTGCGTCTTCCGCCCGTCGAGGAGCGCGCGGACCATCGGCGCGCTGAAGATGATGGGGATGTCGCGCATCACGCATTCCCTCCGGCATCGTCGCCACGCGAGCGGCGGAACCGCAGGACCCCGGCGTCAGCTCCGGCCAGGACGCGGCGGAACCGCTCACCCTCGCGCTCGCGCATAACGGCCAGCCACGGGAAGGCCGGGCCGTCCACGAACCACCGGCTGACCTGCCGGGTGCTGACCTCGTATTCGGCGGCAACGCGCTTGCGAACGTGCTCGCCGCCGTGCTTCGTCACGAAATGACGCTTCACGTCCTCAGCGAGACGCTTTGCGGCAGCCTCGCGGGCGGCGGACATTTCCTGTCCTCGCTTGGACAGAACGCGTCCACCATTCGCCGTGGACCCATCAACGTGTGCGTGCGCAGCATTGGCGGCATGAACACGCACAATCCGATCCAGAACCCCGTCGACGCCCTGATCCTGGCGACGCTGCTCCGCATCCGCGCCACCGAAGTCGAGGCGGTCACACCGGCCAGGGCAGCGTTTCTGCGCGCCGCTGCTGGGGCCATTGAAGCCCGCGTATTCGCCGGCAAGGGCGCGTGCGATCTGGGCGCGATCCGGGAGGCGGTAGGTGAATAAGCCGTCCATGTCACGCCCCCCCCGGCTGGGAGGGCGCCGCGTCGGCCTGGGCCGAGCTGTTGCGCCACCAGATCGCGGCCTGGACGCGGTTCTTCGAGCCGGTCCGGCGCAAAACCGCGTGAACGTGCTGCTTCACCGTCGCCAAGGTGATGCCGAGGGCTCGGCCGATCTCCTTGTCCTGCTTTCCGGCGGACACGAGAGCCAGAACCGACTCCTGGCGGGGAGAGAGGCGAACGATCTCGGCGGGGCCGTTGCGAAGCGGCAGAGCGGACGCGAACTCCGCGCGGCCTTCGATCCCGAGGGCCTGCTTGGCCGCATAGACGGCCTTCTTCACGGAACTCTCGGGAACCTCCAGCCGGTGAGCGATCTCCTTGTCGGGATGACCGCAGGCGACGAGGCGCGCGACCTGGGCGACGAGGCCGGTCAGGCGCTCTGCACCTTCGGTGGGCTGGACCGGCGTGGACCGTCCGTGGCATTCTCCGGGCTGCCGATTGGTGCTGGTTTGCATAGTCATCAGTGCCTTTCGGTTGGAGCGCCGGCCCGCGGGGTGCAATCCTGGGCCGGCGTTCGTTTGTCTGCGCCCCGGCTGGAGCGCGGGGGTCCGGGCTTAGAGCCCGAGCACGGCCTGCCCGAGACGGGCGAAGGCCGAAATCAGTGCGAAGGCGCTTCCGATGAGGAGGCCCGCGGTTGCCGTGACCTGGGCCGCGACGCGAAGGTGGTGCGGGCTCACCCGCAGGAGGTGGCCGGCCCGACCGCATGCCCGCGTGACGCTCCGGCGCGCAGCCCAGTAGCCTCGCAGCGTGGTAAACTGGCCGGCTCTGTGCGTTCGCGCCGGGACGGCGTAGCGCGCAGCGAGCAAGGAGGCATGGTCAGCCATGGCGCGGCCTCCTATGCGTGGGCTTGCTGGCCGGGCGCGAGCGGTGCCCGCCCCGGCGACTGGCGCGGAAGAATATCCGGGCGGTCAACGTCCTCAGGCCACGCGAGGCCTTCCGGCCAATGATCGGAAAACCAACTCTTGACCTTGAGGTAAGTGTCGACGGAGCACCCGCAGCCAGATCGGATGCGCCTGAAGAACGCACCCTGATTCTGGACCAGGGTAGCGATGCGCGCCTCGGAAAGGCCCGTGGCGCGGGCATATTCTTCGGCGAGGGTGATGAGTTGAGTGCGGTAGTCCATAAACCCGATGATGCGGATATTTCTCCGCACCGTCAACGGATTTCTATCCGCAAGACGCCCGCGGAGAGTTTGCGGCATATTGTCCGCATGCACCGCTACGAAACCCTGCTGAACCTTATTGCTGATCGCCGCGCCGAGCTGGGGCTGTCCGAGCGCGCGGCGTGTCTCGCATCAGATTTGGGCGTAGACGCGATCCGGACGATCCGGCGCGGGAACGCCCCAAAGCCTGAAACGTTGGCGAAACTCGCCGTCGGTTTGAAGCTCCCCGCGTCCGCTCTACTGGACGCTGCCGCCAAGGTGGAATCGTCGACCGCCACAACCAGTCAGTCTGAAGAAAGCGATATCGACAGGGAATTTGCGCGCCTGCTGTCCAAGATGAACGACTCCACAAAGATGAAGACCTTAGAAATTATGGAAATTATGCTTCGTCCTGATGACGAAGAAGACGCTCCATAACGGCAATCATCCGCTTCTTTTGCTGCAAGTTCATGCGCGACCACGCCTCCGTGATCTTTATGTCAAGATTGCTTGGCTTCGAAGACCGGCCTTCCCCACGATCTTGCTCAATCACTGCCCGCGTCTCGCTGCCCACCATGTCGTAAACCTCCCCCCGTTGCGCAAAAGCTGGAACAAAATAGGAACGCTGTCAAGGCTCACTCATAATGATGGGCATCCATCCCCATTGTGAGCTCAGGTTGAAGTTGCGATCAAAGCGCGTCCAGAATTGCGACGAAAAACCACAAAAGGAAAAGTGGATAGGTCGCAAAATGCGACGCGATTTGCACCGCGTTAATCTTCGGGAAAGGAAGACTGATGGCGACGCCACAAACAATGAACAGAGTCGTGGCGAATTGGATCTTTGGTCTTTTCACAGACACACCTATCACGCATATCATTGTATGTCACCCTGGCCCAGGGAGACTGGCGGTCGGCGCGTGAGGCGTGCCTGCAATGGGGATGGGCTCCCGGCGCATCCCCCTGGCGTGTTTCCAGCACTGCCGGGGGGAGGCTGACATCCCCGAGGGGAGTAGCGAATACATCCTATGGCATGTAACAACCCTTCGGCAAGTCTGAGCAATATTTCGCCATTGTAACGTGCATACAATTATATGCAGGCGGTTGTTTCGTTCGTGTATTTCCATGAGGTTGCAGGCCGCGTTCGTTCTTGGTGCGACTGGATGACGCGCCGCATCCCGCCCTTGACTCCTGCATCATCCAGACAGAACATAATAAGAACATTTGTTGTGGAGTTCGCCATGCACGATCAGCAGCCTCGTCGCCTTTTCATCGTGGAGGATACCCAGCGCCAAGCGGCGGTCTCGGCGCGGGATGCCGGCCGGGCGCGCGCCGTCGCGGCGGCCGTGCTACTAGGGAACCCCAACGCCGAGCGCCGGGACGCCCTGGTCGTGCGCGAGCCCGAGGAGGAGGAGCACGCGGCCTTCGAGGTACGGGCGCGCCAGATCGGTCAGGGCGATTGCGGGTTGGCAGCGATCCCGCTGTAACCTTGCGACCCCGCGGCGCATGACCCCGCGTTTATGTGATGTCCATCACATGTTTTTTGGCCCCGACTCCGCGACGCTGCATACACAAGAATGCAACGTCGCGTACGGTGGGATGCCATGTCAAAGAAGCTCAGGAACGTCTGTGTTGCCGGAAGGCGCACCAGCATGCGGTTGGAGCCCGCCTTCTGGGACGCTCTGGCGGAGATCGCGCAGAGGGAGGGCCTGACGGTCAGCGTGCTGTGCACCCGCCTCGCCGAGCGAGTGGAGGCGCTGGACACGAACAGCCTGTCCAGTGCCGTGCGGGTCTACGTGATGGAGTATTACAGGGCGGCCACGCCGAAGCCGGAAGTGGCTCGCTGCGAGTTGGCTATCGCGGCGGAGTGACAACCGGCGCAGCAGCGCGCGGCCCGGAAGCGCGAAGGGCGCCCGAAGGCGCCCTGGTGAGGTGGTATCGCGGACCGGTCAGGCGGTGTCGCTAATGAAAAGCCGGTCTATTGCTCCGTCCTTTATCGTCGCCTTCCCCTTGACCGATATCGGCTGGCGAGCCGCCATGGCGAGCGCGTACGGGTTATTTGGAATAGAGAACGCCGGATCGGTGATTTTGCCGGCATAGCGAGCCTCCGGCTCGTCCGCTAGCGCCACCTTGCACCCACCGGTCTCCATGTCCAGTTCGGTGATGAGGATGTGATACGTCTGTTCGCCTGTAACCTCCACGGGCTCGTCAGCCATAATGGCCTGCTTTTCAGCGGGACCGACCACAGCAACCTGTCGCCCAGCGGCATCGCCGATTGACAGTCTCCCAGCCGTCTCGCCGACAGGGGCAACGGCCTGCTTCACGGCAGGCTTGAGTGCCTCCGCCATCTTGTCGATGGTAGACAGCAGCCTGTCCACAACAGGCTGATCGCGGTGTCCCAATTCCTTGATGGCTGTTTCCAGCGCGCCGCGTAGCTGCCTCATCTCTTCCCGCTGTCTGGCGGCCCTGGCAATGATATAGGTTATCAGAGTCGCAAGGAGAGTGGCTAGTGTCCCGGAAATTAGGGGCTGCTCCGCTGCCCATTTCACCCACACCATGACCTCAAAACATTTGGCCTCCGGCGCGCGGGTGATCACACGGACTGACAGCGCGTCTTTGTGCTGAACGAATTTGTCGGTCGCCGCGAAATTGGCGGCAACCCCAACAACCCGCGATATTCCCTTCAAGGACTCGCCGAGCGCCGACAACTCAATCTCGTGCCGATCCGCATCCAGCCCATCGAACCGGACAATGATCGGTTCGCCTATGACGTCCCGAGACGCCGATACCCACACCATTCCCCTCACCCCTCCCTCACCTCAACCACGATGGCTTAGCGACCAGCGAGCACGTACTTGCAGGCCCGGCCCAGGAGCCAAGACAGCGCGCCCGCGGCAAAGGCTGCGCTAGCCATCCATGGGCCGTCGTTTGACCGCCCCTCGACCACAAGGACAGCGGCGGCTATGGCGATGCAGATGATGGCCACACCACATCCTGCCCAGTAGATCACCTGCCCAAGCCGCCCCAGCATCTATGCATACCCCCGGATGTTTGCGCCAACGCGAACGCAACCGGATTATGGCACGCACCTCCGCTCCGGCAATGCGGATAAACGTCCGCATTTAGCCGTTGACGCGGATAAACATCCGCATTACTGTTCCCTCCACGCCACCCACTCGGACAGCCACCCGGCAGCCCGATCAGGTGACGGAGCCAGCCCCGATTTGGGATGGCGCTCTTGGTTGCGTTTCCTCCCATCCAAACTCTCCCGCGGCGCTGCGCGTCGGCTGCCGCGGGGGCTTTCTCGGGTGGGGGGCGCAAGACACCAGATGGGGGAACCGACATGATCGTCGTTAGCGCCGCTGCCCTGCACTCCGGGCGCCGCATCATCCAAGTCGCCGATTGCAACGGCAGCGCCGAAGCGGCCAAGGCCATCCGCAACCGCGACGCCATCCTGTTCGCCCGCGCCGAAGAGCGCCAGACCGTCATCTACGACACGCTGGCCGACGCCCGCTCCGGCGTGATGTCCGACTTCGGCATGGGATGGTTCAACCTCGCTCGCCGCCAGCTTGACAACCCGCCGGTCGCCGTGGGCATGGGCGCCCCGGCCCGCTCCTGACCACACGGGGGAAGACACCATGACCAGCACGCTTGAGAAAATCCGCATCGGTCATTCGAAGCTGACCGACCGCATCCGGATCGCCCGTGTCGGCAAAGACGAGACGGTGGCCCTGGATAGCCGGGACGCCACCAACGAATGCATCGGCGCTGTGATCGAGCACGTCATGCACAAGGCCCCGAAGGGCGCGACGCTCAACATCACCAGAGGCGACGGCGTGGCCTACGAACTGACCGTGCGGCCCATCGCCTCCGCCACCGGCACGGAGGGCGCGTGATGGCCGGGCTGCCGGGAACCTTGCAGTTCGCCTTTTGGCTCCACGCCCTGATCCACCCGCATTTCCGCTGACCCCCTCCATCCCGGAGCATATCCGGGAAGACACAGACAACACGATAGGAGATTGCCTTGAAGGCCAAGACCGTCACAGTTTCGCCGGAGGTCGCCACCGTTCTCGGCAATGCCACCATCCAGGGCAATGCCATCATCCTTCCGCCCGGCCAGCTTAACCGCAGTCTTTACGAGGCCGTGAACAAGGTGCTGACCGCCATGGGCGGGAAGTGGGACCGGAAAGCTGGCGGTCACCTCTTCACGCAAGATCCCTGCGCGATCCTGGAGGAGGCTCTTGGCGCCGGGAAGGCGCTGAACCGCCAGCAGACGCTCCAGTTCTTCCAGACCCCCGAAGACTTGGGCGAACGCATGGCGGAACTGGCCGGCATCCGGGCGGGGGATCTGGCGTTGGAGCCGGAGGCCGGCCATGGCCGCTTGGTGAAGCCGATGCTGGCGCGGGGCGCTGAAGTGGTGGCGGTGGAGATCGACCCGGTCAACGCCGGCGTGCTGAGCAGTATCGGAGGGGTCGAGGTCCACCAGGGAGATTTCCTGGAATGGGCCAAGAATGAGAAGCGCCGCTTCGACAAGGCGGTGATGAACCCGCCGTTCAGCGGGAACCAGGACATCCGCCACGTCATGGCCGCCTTCGGCTTGCTGCGTGAGGGCGGGCGGCTGGTCGCCATCATGAGCGAGCACGGCTTCATCGGCCAGGAGAGCGAGTGCCGCGATTTCCGGAACTGGCTCTCCGACAACAGCGCCGTGGTCGAGCAGCTTCCCGCCGGCACGTTCGCCAAGTCCGGTACCGGCGTCCAGGTCCGCCTGATTACCGCGTCGAAACAAGAGGCAAAGGCCATCGCCGCCTGACCTCTGCCGGTGGCTGGCACGACAAGCCACCGGCTACCCGACACTCAGCCATAACAGACACACGACAGGAGATCAGTATGAGCAACGGACAATCAATACTCGCCCTCAAAATGGAAAGGAACGACGCCAATGCGGAAACGGTACGCGATTACCTGAAAGCACTTCTTGGCAAAGTTTGGGAGCACGACGAGTGCTTTAGCGGAAAACGCCCTTTCGGAAATAGCGGGTGGAAGTACGAGCTTTACAAGTCGCTCGTGTCATCTGGCCTTCTCGCTGGCGACGAAGACGGACACCCGGACGACAGCGGCGAGGCTGACCGCCTGATTGCTGAAGCCATCAACGCGCTCTGACCACGCGCCCGGCGGCAGGCACACACGCCGCCGGCTCTCGCAATGGCCCTGACACGTCGGGACCGGGGCGATAGCCGAGACAAAGGGAGACCCCCAATGCTGATGACCGAAGAAGAGGCCCGAAAGAAATGGTGCCCGATGGCGCGAACCGGCGATGGCGTTGAAAGCCCCGGTTTGGTCAACCGTATCGCAGACTGCAACTGCATCGCCTCTGGCTGCGCGGCGTGGCGGTGGGCAGGGTGGGTGGACGTCATGTCTGACGGATCGCTTGAACTGGGAGACGGAGCCGGCCTCCATGTCATGCTGCGAAGGTCCATGAACCCGACTGGTTGCCACCATATCGGCTTCTGCGGCGCCTTCGGCAAGCCGGAGGCCGCGTGATGCGCTCCGCCCTCACCTCCGAAGCCGTGGCGAACACGCTCGCCGACCTGCGCGTGACGGGAGGCTTCTTCTTCCGGCTGGCCGTCGAAACCGCCGTCGCCGTTGCCGCTTTCGTGGCCCTCCTGGATGTCCTGCAATGCTGAACTCCCCTGCCCCGCGCGAATCCTGGCTCTCCTACCCCTACTGGATCGCGACCGACCGCGGCCCGCAGCCGGTGATGTGCGGCAAGGCCCGCGGCCCCTTCGCGGTCCATCGCGACCACGACGGCTGGCGCCTCACGCACCTTCCGACCGGCGCGCTGATCGGGCTGGCCGACGACGCCGAGACCGCCATGGCCGTCGCCGACCTGATCGCCGGAATCCGGAACTGGTCGCTGCCGCAAGAGCCGAGCGCCATCGAGAGGGATGTGGCGTCCGCGATGCTGCGCAGCAGGGGCATCCGGGCTCCTGAGACCCGCAAGTTCTGGACGCCATCGGCAATTGCGCCCGCCGCCCTGCCGCTGGGCGCCTGACAGAGCAGCTTCCCCGCCGTCCAACCCTGGCAGGTCGTTACGGCGGGCGAACCGGTCGGCGGGTGCATCCAGGCGCCCGCCGGCTGCCGGGAGCGGGCGCGTCGCCGCCCTCTGCCGCCAGCCGAACACCGGAACAAGGAGCCGTCCATGTCCATCCTGACCGCTCACGCCGCCTCGCCCATCAGCGCCGCCAACGTCCAGGCCAGCCGCGCCGCGGCGTTCTTCAGCGCCTTGGATGACGACGATCTGCTGCGGGCGCGCGCACTCTTCGATGCCGAAATCCAGCGCCGGGCCGGAAGCAATTCCGAATTGCGCTTCACCGCTGCGCTGTCGATGCCGTCCCTCTCGCTGCCCCACGCCTTCCGGACCGTGCAGGGCATCCTGCGCTATCGCGACGGGCATCTGCGCCGGGCGCCGGGCGAGTTCCTGTCGGTCGAGGTGACGGCGCGCGACATCACGGTCTTTCGCGGCTCGGCGCCGGTCGTCATCACCAACGACATCGCCGACGCCCTCCGCGGGCTGGACGAGCGCACGTCCATTCTGGTTCCGCGCGCCGCCGGGCGGGGGAACTGAGCCATGGGCCACCTCTCGAAACTGGCCGAGGAGGAGGCCGCGACGCTGACCAAGCTGCTCGGCGAGATGCGGCGGTTCGACTTCGCCTTGAGCGATGCGTTCGGGCCGGAGTGCCGGCGCTTTCCTGGCATGGGCTCGTCCGTCGGGTCGGTCCGCGACGCGCTGGAGGATCTGCAAAGCGACATCCGCGGCACGCTGACGGACCTGGACCCCGACAACCTGACCGGCTGGGACGAGCTGCGCAACTGGCTCAGCAGCCGCGTCACCGCCGCCAAGGAGACCGCGCCATGATCCGCCACACCGGCCTGCCCCGACTCCAGCGCGACGCGAAGGCCGCCGCCGCGGCGGGCCAGCCCCTCACCTACACCGCCGCCGAGGTGCAGGAGATCGTCGCCGAGATGGAACGCGCGGAGACCGCCGCACTCAAGGCTGCCATCGCCTCCATGGAGCGCCGCGACTTTCAGCCGGCCGCCCGGCTCTGACCAACCCATTCGGCGCGCCGTCGCGCCGCACCAGAGGACCCGATATGTCCGACACCCTGGAAGCGCCCAAGGCTGAGACCGGCAAGGGGCTCGCCATCATCGCCGACCTGACGCCTGAGATTTTCACCCCTGAGAAGGCCGCCGAGATCGTCGCCGACGTCCGGCGTGAGGTGCTGGCTGTCGATCGCGACGTGTCCACCAAGAAGGGTCGCGAGGCCATCGCCTCCATGGCCGCGAAGATCGCCCGGTCGAAGACCGCCGCCGACGCCTTCGGGAAGCAGCTCAAGGCCGACTACAAGGTCAAGGTGGACGCCATCGACGGCATCCGCCGCATCTTCTGGGACGGGCTGGAGGCCCTCCAGAAGGAGTTCCGCGCGCCGCTGACCGAGTTCGAGGAAGCGGAGAAGGCGCGGGTTGCGGGGCACGAGGCCGCCTTGGCTGACATCGCTCGCCTGATCGTGATTGACGGCGTTCCGACCACCGACGCCATCGCCGACCGGTTGACCGTCGCCCAAGCCGTCGACACCAGTACCTTCCAGGAGTTCACCGCCCGTGCCGAGGCGGCGAAGGCCGAGGCCGTCGGCAAGCTGGCGATGATGCTGGAGGCGGCCCACCAGCGCGACGCTGAGCGCGCCGAGCTGGAGCGCTTGCGCCAGGAAGCTGCAGAGCGCGAAGCCCAAGCCGCTCGGGAGAAAGCGGAGCAGGAACAGCGGGAGCGCGAGGAGCGCGCCGCCGAACAGGCCCGTCAGGAGGCGGAACGCGCCGCCGCCGCCGAACGGATGCGGGTCGAGCAGGAAGCCCGCCAGATCCAGGAGAAGGCGGAGCGTGAGAAGGCTGAGGCCGAGGAGCGCGCCGCCCAGGCGGAGAGGGACCGGCAGGACGCCGAGCGCCGCGCCAAGGAGGCGGAGGAGCGGGCCGAGGCCGACCGCATCGAAGCCGCGCGCCGGGCCGAGGAGGACCGCAAGGCTGCCGAGGAGCGCGCCCGGCAGCGGGAGGAGGAAGCCGCCCAGCGGGAGCGCCAGCGGATCGAGGACGAGCGCCGGGCCGAGGAGGAGGCGCAGCGCCGCCGCGAGGAGGACCGGGCGCACCGCGGGTCCATCAACCGCGCCGCGATGCAAGCGCTGATCGCCGCAATGGCGGACGCTCATTCCGGAAACGCCGCCGAGGCCGAAGCGATTGCCAGGGCGATTGTCTCCGCCATCGCCAAGGGCGACGTGCCCAACGTCCGCATCTCGTACTGAGGAGCCCCAGCGTGAGCGCTATCCTCCCCAAGAACCGCGACGACTGGCACGCGCTCCGCGCCCAGCACATCGGCGGCTCGGAGATCGCCAGCCTGTTCTACCTGTGGCAGCTCGCCAACGGGCAGTTGGCCTACCTGCACATGTTCGAGACGCCGCCCGCCGGCGCGACCATGCTCGGCTGCGTCTCGCGCCACACCACCGGCTACCGGCTCTGGCACGAGAAGGCTGGCGTCCTGCCGGCGGAGGACCTGGACGGCAACGAGCGAATCCGGCTCGGCCGCTGCCTGGAGGCGGGGATCGCCGAGGCCGCGCGCGAGAAATGGGCGCCCTGGCCGCTGCGCAAGGTCCACCGCTATCTCCGCCACGCCGCGGTACCGGGCATGGGCGCCAGCCGCGACTTCGAGGTGCACGAGCCCGGCCTGCCGCCGGTCGAGATCAAGAACGTCGACTATCTGGTGTTCCGCGACCTGTGGAAGACCGAAGGCGACGAGATCACCGCGCCGCCCATCGACATTACGTTGCAGCTCCAGCACCAGATTGCGTGCGAGCGCGTCCAGGCGCCCTATGGCTGGATCGTCGCTTGCGTCGGCGGGAGCAGCCTGAAGCGCGGGCGGATCGAGCGGCACGACCCGACGATTGCCAAGATCGAGCAGGCCGTCACCGCCTTCTGGGCCGCTGTCGCCGCCGGCACGCCGCCGCTGGACGTCGCCGACTTCGACACGCAGGCCGACCTGTCGTTGCTGGGCGCCGAGGTGCGGTCCGCGCCGCTGGACCTGACCGGGGACAACGAGTTGCCCGGCCTGTGCGCGGAGTTCCTGAAGACCGACGCGGCGGTCAAGGACGGCGAGAAGCTCCGCGACCGGATCAAGGGGCGCATCGCCCTGAAGCTCGGCGACGCCCCGGAGACGATCCGGGCCAAGGCCGCCGGCCACTCCATCACCTGGGTCTACGCGCAGCGGGGCGGCAAGCCCTACCGCGGGGCCATGACCATTCGCGAGGCTTGAGCATCATGACCACGAACACCGGAACCGCCGTCGCCCAGCGCGACCCCGTGAAGGACCTGCAGGCCGACCTGTCGAAGGAGGCGGTGAAGGCGCAGTTCGCCGTCGCTCTGCCCGCTCACATCCCGCCTGACCAGTTCGTCCGCGTCGTGATGACCGCTGTCGCCAAGAACCCCGACCTCGCCCAGGCCGACCGGCGATCCCTCTTTAATTCCTGCCTGGAAGCGGCGGCTGATGGCCTGCTTCCCAATGGCAAGGAAGCGGCCCTAGTGATCTTCAACACCAAGGAAAAGCAGGGCGGCCGGGATGTTTGGGTCAAGAAGGTCCAGTACATGCCGATGGTTCGCGGCATCCGGAAGCTGGCCTTCAACAGCGGACAGATCAAGCTGCTGGATGCGTTCTGCGTCCACGCCAACGATGATTTCGATTACGCCTATGGGTTCGAGCCAACGGTCACTCACAAGCCGCCAAAGTTCGGTTCCGACCGTGGCCCGATCATTGGCGTCTACGCGGTGGCCGAGACCAAGGATGGCGAGCGGTCGCTGGAAGTCATGGACAAGGCGGCCGTCGAGAAGGTGCGCGCCGTCAGCCGCAGCAAGGATTCCGGTCCGTGGGTGCAGTGGTGGGATGAAATGGCCCGCAAGACGGTGCTGCGCCGCCTCGCCAAGCGGCTCCCGCTCTCGGCCGAACTGGAGCGCGCCATTGAACGGGACAATGCCCTGTTCGAGATGGAGGCTCGGCGCCTGGGGGTTGGGGGAACGACCATTCAAGGAACGGCCGCCGGCCAGCTCAACGCCTTCGCCGCAGCGCCCGCCCTGGAACACGACGCCGGGTCCGCGCCTGAAACCTTCGTCCCGCCCCCGCAGACCTATCAGCTGGTCACGCTGGACGGCGAAGTGTCCGAGACCACCAACGCCGCCGACTGGCTGACCCGCTTCGAAGCCGCGCTCCAGGGTGCCGCCGATCCGGCCAAGCTCTGGGACCTGAACAGCGACGCCGCCGAGTGGGCCGCCGACATGACCGAGGGCGGGGACGACGCCCTGGCCCGCCTGCGCAAGGCCTATCTGACCAGGCCGGAGCAGGCGCAACCCACCGATTGGTCGGCCACGCTGACAGAGCTGAAGGCCGGCGCCGCGAACTGTGCCGACGTGGCGGCCTGGGTGGAGTTCAAGAAGGCGCACGCCGACACGCTGAAGGCCATGCCGGACGACGTGTTCGCCGACTGGAACGACTTCGCCGAGCAGCGCGGCGCCGAGTTGCGGGGGCAGCCGTGACCCGCCGAGACGTTCGCCGGAGCAGGCGCGCGAAGGAGGCGCGCCGCTTCGAGCACATGGACGCCCGCGACGACGTCGAGCGCTGCCCGGACACGCTGGACCTGACCGACTTCCTGGCGCGCCTCGAAGCGCAGCAGCCCACCCCCACCGCTCCGCGCTGAGCGCAAGGAACCACCATGGCCAGCATCACCAACGAGGACCGGCGCCGCTATCTGGCAGCCGCCCAGGCCCAAGGGAGCCTGACCCGTAACGCCCACAGCTCGCGACCGAGCGACAGGATCGTCCTCACGCTGGCGAGCGAAGGACTGCTGGCCTGCACCAAGGCAAAGCCGCGCGACCGCATGTCCTACGCGCTGACGGCCGCCGGTCGCGAACGCCTCACCGCCCTTTCCACCCGCAAAGCATCCGCTCCGCGCTGAGCGCAGAGCGAGGAGACCGAAATGACCGACAACGAATGGACGCTGTGGAGCGAGCGGCGCCCGGAAGACACCAAGGCGCTTTACCGCTGGCGCATACCGGCCCGGATGATCTGCGGCATGATGCTGCGGCCCGAGTGGAGCGCGAAACTCCAGTACTGCGGCATGGGATACGGGCCGTCCGAGTGGTGGCCGGAATATTCCCGCTGGGACGGCTACGTTCGGTCGGTCCCGGATGGCATGGAATGGCGCCTCGCGCGTGAAGGCGAGGACGCGGAGAGCATCTTCTGGGGTGGCCTTGACCTCCTGCCGTGCCCGCACACCGGAGGCGCCCCGAAGGTCACCTACAAGGGCCGATGGCTGCACGCCGGTCCATGGGATGCGGAAAGCCTCAGCCTCCGCGCGTGGATGGTCAGCAGTTGCGGGTGGGCAGATGCCAACAAGATGCTCGCCAACTGGAACCGCCGACCGGAAACGCCCGCGGCAGACCACGCAGAAACCATCGCCAAAGCCATTGAGAGCGAAGCCGCTCGCCTGAAGGACGAGGCGATGGTCATTCACAACTCGTCCATGCGCGATGCCGCCGAGCGAGAAGCCGCTGCCTTTCTCCGGGCCGCCGGGATCGCGCGCATCGCCACGCCCTCGGCCTGAGGAGACCGACACAATGACCGACAAGACCGAACTGCTTTCGTGCCCGTTCTGCGGCGGCAAGGCAACCATGCGCCATGATGGCTTCAGCAAGCCCATATACGAAGTCTCCTGCGATGACTGCCAGTGCGGAACCTATCTGCGTCAGCCGATAGAAGAAGCCATCGCCGCCTGGAACCGCCGCCCCTCCGTGCAGGAGGCCGCCCCGGCTGACCTGACCGAGACGGCGAAGCGGATCGCGTGGGAATTCGAGCGCTCCAGATGGCCGGACGAGTGCCGTCACTCCATGGAGAAACTGTGGGACGAGATCAGTGATCCAGCCAAACGAGCGTGGCTTTCCGCCGCTCGCGCCGTCGATCCTGCCGTGCCGGATGGGTGGAAGCTCGTCCCGGTCGACCCAACGCCGGAGATGGTGGGTGCCGCGTGCACCTGGAAGAGCGACGTTGGTCCGGCGACCAGAACCTATGCCGCCATGCTCTCCGCCGCCCCCACGTCCACGGCACAGCCCGAAGCGGTGAAAGTGGAGTGCTATTGGGACGCCGAGGATCGCGAGACCGGCTATTCCTGCATCAACGACATCATGGAAGACAAAGCCGACGGCGTCGTGGTCGAGATCGAGCATGTGGCCGTGGTCAACCGGACCTTCCACGCCAAGCTGCGAGCTGACGTCAACTCTGACAGTGATGACGGATGGGAGGTCGAGGCGTTGACCGAGGCGGAAGCCGAAGCCGCGCTTTCCGCCGAACTGGAACGTCGCCGGGCCTCCGCTCCCGCCCCCAGGGAGGCGTGACCATGGCCTACGGCTTCACCTGCTACGACTGCAAGGCCGACCTCGACACGCCGCACGACGACGCCAAGCAAGCGGAGATCTACGCCGGCAAAATGGGATGGGTGATCGGACACTGGAATGGGCACGGGAACTATGCATGCCCGTCGTGTGCACCCGGCCTGTTCGGCGCAGAAACCCTCGACAAGCTCCACGCCACCCCATCCCAGGACCTGTCTCTTATACACATCTCCGAGCCCACGAGACTATAAC
>NZ_JAUQTX010000370.1:0-4537 GCF_059803775.1 Azospirillum sp. UFLA03-27
CGCCACCCGCGACCTTCCCGACGGGGCCGGCGGCGTGATCCCGGCCGAGGCGCTGCACCGCGCCAACCTCGCCGCCCTGGCCGACCGCTTCGCCGTGATCGTCAAGGACAGCCGCGCCTGGGGGTGAGGGCATCGGGCGGCCGGCGCGGGTCATGGTGGCTCCTGCCACACGGGCTCCTGCCATACGGCCCGCACCGCCGCCCGCAGCGCCTGGAGCGCCGGCTCCCCCTCCTTGTCCAGCGGCAGGATCAGATTGAGGTGGCTGCGCAGGGCCTCGCCGGGCCACAGCGCTACCTCCCCCGTTGTCGCCGCCGCCAGCGCCTGCTCCTCGCGCAGCAGGGCGAGGCCCAGCCCTTCGGTCACCAGCCCCTTCAGGGCGCTTTCCTGGTCGACCTTGATGATCGTGCCGGGGGCGACGCCGTTCCGGGCGAAGGCCCGCGCGGCGATCAGGTGGAAGCTGCAGCGCGGCGGCGTGCCGACCCAGGGCAGAGCGGCCAGATCGCCCCAGTCCGCCCCGGCCAGCCGGTCCCGCCAAGCCGCCGGCCCGACGACACGCAGCCGCACCGGCGCCACCGGCAGATGGCGCAGCACCCGGTCGGGCCGCTCCTCCGGAACGAAGCCGGCGTCCAAGCGCCCGTCCTGCACCTGATCCACCACGTCGGCGGACAGGTGGTGCGACACCCGCAGGCGCAGACGCGGATGGGACGCCAGCAGAGTGGACAGCAGCATCCCCAGCCGCAACGCCGCCGGATCGCTGGCGATGCCCAGGGCGAGCGGCCCGGCGGCGTCGCCCTGCAGGCCGCGGGCGCGGTTGACCAGCGTCTTGGCGGCGTCGAGCGTGCGCTCCGCCTCCTCCAGCAGGATCAGCCCCGCGCGGGTCAACTGCATGCCCTTGGCCGTGCGCTCGAACAGCACGGTGCCAAGCTCCTCCTCCAGCAGCTTGATGTGGCCGCTGACCGCCGGCTGGCTGAGCAGCAGGATCTGCGCGCTTCGGGTCAGGCTGCCCTCGCGCGCCACGGTCGCGAAGGTCTTCAGATGGTGCAGGTCCATGAGCGCTCCGCCGTCCGGCTTGCCCTCTCCCGGCACGGCCGTCGGGACGCGCATTATACGACACTGTAAGTTCCATTGCACAAGATTCAGTCATTTCGCCGCGTTAATAATATTTTACATTTACCAGCAACAATCAATAAACCAAACATACCAAGTATTTATGCAAACTTCTGGTATCGATTCATTTCCGTCATTGCTTGACAATGCATTCGTATGGATCGGCCAATCCATCAATTTCGGCGATATTGAGGCTCGGAATTATTTATTGGACAGGGATCGGGGCTTCGACTGAATTCTCTATCATATCACTGCGTAAATATATTCAAACAACATGCAGGATCGGCGCTTCACACGGACGCCTTCCCAGCGGAGGCCGCCACCACGAGCGAGTTCCCAATGTCAGACCCTGCCGGCCAACGCCCGCCAACCCAAAAATCCGCCGCCCGGACCGCCTCCGGGCCCCCGGCCATCCCGGAAACCCCGCTCGCCGACGCCCTGCTGGCGGCGGCCGGGACCACCCGGGCCTCGTTCCACGCGCTGCCGGTCAGCCGGCGCGGCTCCATCCGCGATTCGGCCCTCTCCGGCACTTACGACGCGCTGTTCGGGCGCGGCCTGTTCAGCGAGGCGACGATCACCGCCCCGCCTCTGGACAGCTTCTTCTTCCCGCACCGCTCGCTGGCCCGCGCGGAGGAGCTGGCGGCCCGCGCCTTCGGGGCGACGGGCACGCTGTTCGTCACCGCCGGGACGACGACCGCCAACCTGATCGCACTGGAGGCCCTGATCGCTCGCCCCGACATCCGGGTGCTGGCCGACAAAGGCACCCACCAGTCGATCCATTTCGCCCTGTCCGATAAGCACGCGGCGGTGGACTACATCGAGCCGCGCGTCTTCTGCGAGCATTCCGAACGCGCCGCCCTGTCCCTGCCCGCGCTTCTGGAGCAGGCCGCGGCGGCGGAGCGCGCGGGCGCGCCCTACGAGCTTCTGGTGCTGAACGGCCAGTCCTACGACGGCGTCGTCTACGACATCCAGGCCATCCTCACCGCCCTGGCGGAGGCCAGTCCGTCGCTGACCACCGTCTTCGTGGACGAGGCGTGGGGCGCCTGGAGCTATTTCCACGAGACGACGCGCGATCGCACCGCGCTGCACGCCCGCGCCGCCGACCCGGCGCTGGAGCGCTTCACGGTCGTCGCCACCCACTCCGCCCACAAGTCGCTGAGCGCGCTGCGCCAGGGGTCGCTGATCCATTTCAGCGGCGATCCGGATCTGGCGGAACGGCTGCGGCTCGGCCGCTACCGCCATCACACCACCTCCCCCAGCTACCCGATCCTCGCCTCGCTCGACCTCGCCCGCGCCCAGATGGAACTGGAGGGGCGGGATCTGGTCGAACGTTCCCTGCGGCTTGCCCGGCGGGTGAGCGAGACAGTGGCCGGCGATCCGGCGCTGAGCGCCTTCTCGGTCAACGCCCCGGCGGTGCCGGACGCCTTCGCCGGCCACGCCGCGATCGACCCGACCAAGCTGTCCCTGAGGGTTTCCGGCCTGCCCATCGACGCGCCGGAACTGCGGGAGCGGCTGTACAGCCGGCACGGCCTCTACGTGAACCGCTGCACCCGGACCTCGCTGCTGCTGAATCTGCACATCAGCATCGACGAGGAGGAGGTGGCGGCCCTGCTCGACGCCCTGCGCGCGATCCAGCGCGAGCTGTCCTTCGACGCGGATCAGGCCGGTGAACGGCGGGTGTCGACCTCCTTCATCATCCCCTACCCGCCGGGCGTGCCGATCATCGTCCCCGGTGAGGAGATCGGCGGCGACACGCTGCGCCGGATCGAAGCGATCCGGTCCGCCGGCGCCCTCATCTACACCATCGAACACCGCCCACGCTGAGAGACGACCATGATTCCCCTGTCCCGTATCGAGGAAATCGCCGCCTCGCGCGCCGATCTGGCGGCCATCGTCGGGTCGGTGGCCATCGCCAGCTACATGAACATGGACACCTATCTGGGCGCCCCGGCCAACCGGGTGCAGATCGACGGGGAGCGCTACCTGATCACGTCGGAGGCCGGCTATCTCGACGAGGACGGGCGGCTCTACCTGCTCAACCGTTCGCAGGGGGCGGACAGCGTGAACCTCTACGCGCTGGAGAACGCCATCCGCCACATCCGCGGGGTGGAGGACGTGGCGCTGCTGCGCCGGGCCGGGGCCGGGCCGGTGGCGGTGGACTGCGCGGTGGTCCTGAAGGCATCCGCCGGTGCTGGAGCCGCCGACGAGGTGCGGGCCCGCGCCGCCGAGATCCTGCGGCGCGAGCGGATCGCGCTGGCGCGCTTCGAACCGCTCGACCAGATTCCCTACAGCCCGTCCGGCAAGGTCCGCGCGGCGGCGCTGGAGGAGGCCACCGGCCGCGCCGGTGAGGCGGCCGCCAAACCGGCGACCGGCAAGCCCGCGGCGAAGGCGCGGACCGGCGGCACGGTGGACGGCGTGCTTCTGGGCATCGCGCTGCTGGCGCTGACCGCCATCTCCTGGGGCGGCATGTTCCCGGTGGCCAAGGCGGCCCTGGCGAGCATCGACGGCTTCTACCTGACGCTGCTGCGCTACGGCTTCGCCTCGCTGATCCTGATCGGCATCCTGGTCCGGGTGGAAGGCTGGCGGGCGCTGGCGACGGAGGGCCACGGCGGCAAGCTGTTCTTCTACGGCTCCATGGGCTTCGCCGGCTTCAGCATCCTGGCCTTCGTCGGGCTGGCCCATTCCAAGGCGGAGCATGGGGCGATCATCATGGCGCTGATGCCGCTGATCACGGCGCTGCTGACCTGGGCCATCAAGGGGGTGCGCCCGAACCGGGTGACCTTCTTGTGCATCGCGGCGGCGCTGGCCGGGGTGGCGCTGGTGGTGACGCGGGGCAGCCTGTCGGCGCTGGACGGCGGCGCGCTGCTGCCCGACCTGCTGATCCTCGGCGGGGCGGCGAGCTGGGTCGTCTACACGCTGGGCGCGGCCACGGTGCCGGGCTGGTCGCCCCTGCGCTACACGACGGTCAGCGTGGCGCTCGGCACCGTCACCATCGCCGCCGTGACGGCGCTGGCCACCGCGGCGGGGGTCGTCGCCGTGCCGTCGCTGGAGACGGTGTGGTCGGTGCGGGCGGAGATCGCCTATCTGGTGCTGATCGCGGCGGTGTTGGCGGTCTTCTCCTGGAACATCGGCATCAAGCTGCTGGGGCCGGTGAACGGGGTGCTGTTCATCAACCTCGTGCCGATCACCGCCTTCGCCATCGGGCTGGCCCAGGGACGGGCGTTCGGCGACGTCGAGCTGGCCGGCGCCGGGCTGACCATCGGCGCGCTGATCGTCAACAACCTGAACAGCCGCGGCGTCTTCCGCTTCCGCCGGGCGGAGCGGGTGTTGGCTGGCGGCGGAGCGCTGACGCCGGTTCCGGTCGGTGCGGGGGGACGGTAGGTCCTTGCCCCCACCCTAACCCCTGTCTCTTATACACATCTGACGCTGC
>NZ_JAUQTX010000371.1:0-4477 GCF_059803775.1 Azospirillum sp. UFLA03-27
AGATCCACGACAACACGATCTACGACAACCCGCGCGGCGCCGGCATCCTCGCCAAGTCGAGCACCGAGATCTACGACAACACGATCTACGGCAACGCCAACGTCGGCATCTCGGTCGGCCAGAATCAGGGCACCAGCGTCACCTACAAGATCTACGGCAACGAGATCTTCAACAACAACGGCGGCATCATGGAGCACCTGAAGGGCGCCGGGTCGATCACGCTCGACGTGCACGACAACATCTTCAACAACAACAACGGCCGCTCGGCGGTGTCCATCGCCGACAGCATCAGCCAGAACGTTGCCAACAACACCATCTCCTCGGCCTCCAAGGCCAGCCCGACCGCCTAAGGACGGGTTCTCTCTCCATCGTTTCGGCGACGACCGCGCCCGGCCATTCCTTGGCCGGGCGTCGGTGCGTTTGGATGCCGGCGACCACCAGCGCAGGAAGACGCCGACATCACCGGGCATGCCGCCAGGATAGCTCAGAATCTGGGCGCGCAGCTTGTAGCCGGCGGGGCGCAGATAACGGTCGTAGTTATCGTAAACCTCTCGCGCGAAACCGGTGAGGCTGTCCGGCCAGTCGGGCTCGAAATTGTTGATCGCCCGGCCGCCATCGCTGCAATAGCTGCTCGGGAAGCGCACGATCTGGATTTCGCTTTCTCCGCGTTCCGCTGCGCCGCGCACGGCGTGGGTGAAGCGCTCCTTGGCGTCGGGACGGATGTGCTGGTGCATGAAGGCTTCGTGGATCGCGCTCTGCTCCTCCTGCTTCTTCTTTGCAAGCTCCTGCGCCTCCTTCAGCCGCGCCATTTCCTGCGCTTCGGTGATCGCGTGGAGATCCCTGGGCGTGATGAGGTCGCCGCCAAGCGGAGGGTTCGGAGGGGTGGAAGGACCATCTGCGGGCATGTCGCATGTCTTCCGGTAGAAGGCCACCGGCCTTGTCGGTTCGGAATGCGGTTCGTTCCAGGGACGTCCTGGACGCCGCATGGCGGCCCGCATGATCCCGGCGGGACGCGCGTCATGCAGGTTGGCACGCGGGACGGCTGCCCGTCCACCATCGGCGCACGGCAAAGCCGCCGCCGGGCTCGGCGGCGGCTGAAGCGCCAGGGAACGATGAAACGGAGTCTTGGAGCAGGAGCCGGGAGGGCGGCGGGGTCCCGTTATCCGAAGATCGCCATCCCGATCACCGTCGCGGCGAAGGCCCCCATGGCCGAGGCCAGGGCGGCGATGATGGTGGGAGCGTGCGACTTGGCCGACTTCACCTTCAGTGCGTCGTCGAAGCCGCGCAGCGTCGTGTCCATGCGGACGAGGAAGACCTCCAGCCCGGCCACCCGCTCCTGAAGGCTGTGCAGCGCGTCCGACAGGGCGGCCTGCTGCGCCGCGGCGGCGCCGGTTCCGGCCTGGCCGGCGGCGATGCGCTCCTGCGTCTCGCGCAGCAGTCGGGCGATGCCCTGCTGGCCGGCGGCGATCTGCTGGTGGTCGCGGCGGGCGGCGTCCAGCCCGGCGCCGATGCGCACCAGATGCGGGGCGAGCGTGCGCTCGAGCAGCTTCTCCTCGGCGCTCGGCTGGGCGAAGGTGGCGATGGTGCCGGTGCTCGGGGCGGCGGCCACGGCGACGACGCGCGTGGGGTCGAGCCCGGCCGGAATTTCAAGCTCGGCCTCGAAGGCGTGGTGGCCGTCGCCGACGTTGCCGCCCACCAGATCCTCGCGCGGGCGATCGGCCAGCGCACGCCCCAGGACCACGCTGCGGCCGTCCGGCATCTCGGCGCGGAACTCCACCGTCAGGCGGTCGGTGGGGTAGGAGCGGTCCCAGGCCCATCCGTAGATTCGTCCGGCCTGGACGGCGTCCACCCGGCCTTCAATGACGGACGCCGCAGGCTCCGCCGCGACGGGGGTGGAGGACAGGGTGTCGGGCGTGGCGACGTCGGGCATGGCGGGCACTCGCGAAATAATTGAAGTCCCCTCTCCCCAGAGGGGAGAGGGTTACGAAAGTGCTTTTCTGGAAGAGCGGCAACCGCCGTCAGGCCGCCTTGCGCTGTGGGGTCTTGCGCGCGGTCGGGCTGGGCATGCGGTGCGGGATGTAGTTCTCGTCCAGGAACTCCCGCATGTCGCGGTAGCGCTGATAGAAGGTGCGGTTGAACTTCTCGAACAGGCTCTGGTCCCAGTATTCCTCCAGGACGAAGGGCTTGTCGGAATAGACATCGTAACAGGGGATCGCGAAGGTCTCCGCGAACTCCGCCGTGCGGCTGTCGTAGCTGAAATAGACCGACGGCGTGCCGTTCGACAGCGCCATCAGGTTGCCGTGCAGGCGATAGCCCAGCACGAGGTCCTTCGAGCGCACGATGTTCTCATAGTCGGCGACGACGTCCGAGTACCACAGGCGCGAGCGGTACAGCTCGTCCAGCTCCTCGTCGAAGTACCAGTTCTTCAGCCAGTTGTTGTTGTGCAGCTCGTCCCAGGCCTCGGCCTTCTGCTCGTCGGTGCCCCAGAGCAGCTTCTTTTCCTCGACCTCGCCCTGCATCATCAGGACGGTGTCGAAGCGGCGGCTCATGTCCTTGACGAAGTCGCGGTGGCGGGTGAGGTAGGTCTTCACGTCCGGCGAATAGTGGCTGGATACCTCGCGGCGCATGGTGATGCCGACGTTGCGCACGCTGTCCAGGGAGGGCAGGTCGATGCGCAGCTCCGGATCGCGGTTGCGGAAGGCGGTCGGGCAGCCGACGATGCGCACGTTCTTGATGCCGAGGTCCCACAGCACTTCGGCGGTGTAGGTGCCGCGCACGCCCAGCGTCGTCGACTTGTCGGCGAACATCTGCCAGATGCGCTTGCTCTCGTCCGACAGCGTCAGCTTGCCGGTGGCCGGGGCTTGGGCGCCGACGCCGAAGGCGATGACCGGGATGCGCAGCTTGGACAGCACTTGCTCGGTGCCCTCCGGCCAGGTCATGTGGTCATGGATGTAGTTCGACCCGCGCAGGAAGACGTAATCGTATTCGGCGTTGGCCCGGTCCACCACCTCCTGCTTGAACTCGCGGATCTCGACGACGTCGAGACGGTCGAAGGTCAGCAGTTTCAGCGAGGAATCGTAGACGAAGGCGTCGCCGATGTTGTGGTAATGATTGATGCTACGCTGAATGTTCTGGTAGCTGTACCACCGCACGCAGTCATGGTCGTAGACTTCGCCGGAGGGAATCATGACTAGGATGTTAGCCAATTTAATTCTCCTGGGGTCGGGGTGGTGGAAGGTTGCAGGGTTCGGGTTTTATCTTGATGAATTTTAGCCGCCTTGGGACGGCTCAACCCGGATCATTATTCGGACCAGATCGCGATCCCTGGTCGGCTTGCAGTTTTCCTGGGCAAGCCGGGTCAGGTAGAGCCAGGCGTTTCCATCCGTGTCCTCGTAATTCCGGCTTCTGGCGTCCGGATCGAGAATGGCCGGGTAGTAGAAGGTCTCGTCCACGGCGCAATTCTTGTCGGTGAGCAGCGGCGCCGCCCAGGCGAGGCGGGGGGCGGACCAGTCGATCAGGTCGCCGGAGGTCGACACCCACACGCCGGACACCGGCTCGGACCCTTTGCGTTCTGCCCGCCGCCCGGCCATCACCGCAACGTAGAGGCCGCTCGGCGTGTGGCGGACGAGGCTGGTGACGGTGAAGGGCAGGCGGTTGGGTGGCAGCGGCGCGCAGACCGACGCCTCGGGATCGGCTTCGCCCTGCGTGTAGGGATCGCGGAAGCGGACGGTGAAGTCCCGCCCGTCCCACGCCCGCCAGGACGCCGGATCGCCGAGGTCGCGGGTGCGCATCAGACAGACGCCGCGCTTCTGCGCGCCGATGCCCTCGGCGAAGGCCATCGCGTAGTACCAGCCGTCGCGCTCGACGATGTTGCTCGGCGCGAACAGCCCGGCCCGCTTCCCCAGATCGCCGCGGAAGCGGTAGGGCACCCCGGCGACGTAGCGCGCCGGTCCGAAGCTCTGCCCGCCGTCGTGCGAGACGGTGAGGGTCAGCGCGTTCCACCAGCAGGCCATGTAGTCGCCGGTCGGGCAGAGGTCGCGGCGCTTGTGGCCGTGGTATTCGTTGTGGACCAGCCCGTAGACGGTCGTGCCGTCCAGCGTGTAGGGCGAGGTGAGCCAGCCCATGTCGTCGAACCGCGCCGGGTCGTCGCGCTTGGCCGACTGGAAGACGATGCGGCAGGCGTGGTGCAGGTCGTTCAGCGACGGACCGCTCAAGGTACGCGCGCGGGTGTGCGCGGCGAGCAGCCGGACGCTGCCGTCCGCCGCCTTCCAGGCGCGCGCCGGGGCGTCCGGCACATCCCAGTCCTCGCAGGCCTGGGTGCGGTGATCGTAGACGGTCTCCAGCCCCGCGCCCGCGGGGACGCTGACGCGGAGGTCGGTGGCCTGCGAGGGGGTGGCGAGGAGAGTTGTGAGAATGAGGGCGTATTGCCCCCACCCCTGTCTCTTATACACATCTGACGCTGCCGACGATTATACGC
>NZ_JAUQTX010000372.1:0-4414 GCF_059803775.1 Azospirillum sp. UFLA03-27
GTTATAGTCTCGTGGTCTCGGAGATGTGTATAAGAGACAGGCCGTGGGAAGGGTGGGGGCAACACGCTCCCCAGGAGAACCCCGATGAACGAAGCCGACGTGTTGGAAGTCCTGCGCACGGGCATCTGGACGATGCTGCTGATCGCCGCGCCGCCGCTGGTCATCGCGGTTCTGGTGGGCGTGGCGATCTCGCTGATCCAGGCGCTGACCCAGGTGCAGGAGATGACGCTGACCTTCGTGCCGAAGATCGTCGCCATCCTGGTCACCACCGTGTTGGCGCTGCCCTTCATGTACGGCGCGCTCACCACCTACGCCGACCGGCTGGGCAGCCTGATCGTCTCGGTGCGGTGACATGCGCCGGCTGGCCGGACTGGCGGCGCTGCTCCTGGCCGGAACCGCGACCGCCGCGGAGGTGAAGCCGCCCGCCGCGCAGATCGGTACATGGTCCACCGCCCTCTACGCGCCGCGCGTCCTGCCGTCCCGCAGCCTGCCGCCGGAGGCCGCCTGCATCGACGCCATCCTGGCGGCGGAGCGCGAGGCAGGCGTGACCGACCACATGCTGCTCGCCATGGGCTTCACCGAGGCCGGGCGGATGACCGCCGACCGGCTGTTCACCGTCTGGCCCTGGACCGTCAACACCGAAGGCGCCTCCCATTACTTCCCGACGCGGGACGAGGCCATCGCCTTCGTGCGGGCCGCGCAGGCGCGGGGCACGCGCTCCATCGATGTGGGCTGCCTCCAGGTGAACCTGAAATGGCACCCCGACGCCTTTCCCGACCTGGAGACCGCCTTCGACCCGCGTGCCAACGCCCGTTACGCCGCGCGCTTCCTGGGCGACCTGCACCGCGCGCAGGGATCGCTGGACGCCGCCATCGCCCGCTACCACTCCGCCCAATCGGAGCGCGGGGCGGCCTACCGCGAGCGGGTCGGCGGCAACCGGCGCTGGGTGGCCGGCGCCATGGATTACCTGAAGACGCTGGCCGCCGGTCCCCAAGCGGCCGCTTCCAAAGCCGCCCCCGGCGCGCTGCCCGCTTGGGGCCGGGCCGAGCTTGGCCGCCTGTCCTTCCTGTCCAGCCTCTACGCCAACGCGGCGGTGAAACCCCTTCTGCCGGGCGCGGACTGACCCCGACGTAAAAGCCGGTTTTACCGCGGGGCGCTAGCGTACCAACGGTGCCGCACCCTGGAGTTCCCGCATGGCTTTCACGGACACCTTCCGGAACCGGATGACCAGCCTCGGCGATGCCGGGCTGGCGAACCGCGACGTGCTGTTCGCGCTGGGCATCCTGCTGGTGCTGGCGGTGCTGTTCCTGCCGGTGCCGACCTGGTTCCTTGACCTCGGGCTGACGCTGTCGCTGGCGGTCAGCGTGCTGATCCTGATGGTTTCGCTGTGGATCAGCAAACCCCTGGACTTCTCCTCCTTTCCGACCGTGCTGCTGGTCGTCACGGTGCTGCGGCTGGCGCTGAACATCGCGTCCACCCGCCTGATCCTCAGCCACGGCCACACCGGGCCGTCCGCCGCCGGCCATGTGATCGAGGGCTTCAGCCAGTTCATCATGGGCGGCAATTTCGTGATCGGCGTGGTGATCTTCGCCATCCTGATCGTCATCAACTTCGTGGTCATCACCAAGGGCGCCTCCCGCATCGCGGAGGTCGGCGCACGCTTCACCCTGGACGCCATTCCCGGCAAGCAGATGGCCATCGACGCCGACCTGTCCGCCGGCATGATCGACGACGTCGAGGCCCGCCGCCGCCGCAAGGAGCTGGAGGACGAGAGCACCTTCTTCGGCGCCATGGACGGCGCGTCGAAGTTCGTGCGCGGCGACGCGGTGGCCGGGCTGGTCATCACCGCCATCAACGTGCTGGGCGGCATGGCCATCGGCATGGCGCAGCAGGGCATGTCCTTCGAGTCCGCGGCGTCGGTCTACACCATCCTGACGGTGGGCGACGGTCTGGCGACGCAGATCCCGGCGCTGGTCGTCTCGCTGGCCGCCGGCCTGCTGGTGACCAAGGGCGGCAACGTCGGCTCCGCCGATCAGGCGGTGCTCGCCCAGCTCGGCGGCTATCCCAAGGCGCTGATGGTGGCGGGCGGTCTGCTCTGCACGCTGGGCGTGACGCCGGGCCTGCCCGCCGCGCCCTTCATGCTGCTGGGCGGTGGCTTCGGCGCGGCGGGCTGGTACGCGATGCGCGGCAAGATGCGCCGCGCAGCACTCGCCCGGCTGGAGGAGAGCCGCAAGGCGCCCACCGCCCCGGCCGAGGAGGCGGTGGAGGACATGCTGAAGGTGGACGAGGTGAAGGTGGAGGTCGGCAACCACCTCGTCCCGCTGATCCTCAACAAGAACGGCCCGCTGACCGGCAAGGTGAAGACGCTGCGCAAGCGCTTCGCCAAGGAATTCGGCTTCATCCTGCCGTCGGTGCGCATCAAGGACAGCAGCTTCCTCCCGCCCAAGGGCTACGTCGTCAGCGTGATGGGCGTCGAGGTGGCGAGCGGCGAGGTGCGGCCCAAGCAGTTGCTCGCCATCGACCCGTCCGGCGGGGCGGCCCCCGACCTGCCCGGCGAGGCGACGCGGGAGCCGACCTTCAACCTCCAGGCCCGCTGGATCGACCCGGCCCGCCACGAGGAGGCCATCGCCAAAGGCTACACGGTGGTCGACCCGGAAAGCGTCATCACCACCCACCTGACCGAGGTCATCAAGGACCATCTCTCGACCCTGCTGACCTTCGCCGCCATGCAGAAGCTGCTCGACGGGCTAGGGCGGGAGTACCAGAAGCTGATTTCCGACATGGTGCCGTCGCGCATCACGCTGGTGGTGGTGCAGCGCGTGCTCCAGGCGCTGCTGGCGGAGCGGGTGTCTATCCGCAACCTGCCGGCCATCGTCGAGGCCATCGCCGAGGCGGTGAACTGGACGCGCAACATCACGCTGGTCACCGAGCATGTGCGGGCGCGGCTCGGCCAGCAGATCTGCCAGTCGCTGACCGCACCCGACGGCTTCGTCCCGGTCATCGTCCTGACCCCGCGCTGGGAGCAGGCGCTCCAGCAGAGCGTCATCGCGGAGGGCGAGGACCGCCGCTTCGCCATGCCGCCGACCCAGGTGCAGGAGTTCCTGACCGCGCTGCGCATCACCATCCAGAAGCACGCCACGCCGCAGGTCTGGCCGGCGCTGCTGGTCGGGGCGGAGGTGCGGCCCTTCGTGCGCTCCCTGCTGGAGCGGGTCAGCCCGATGACCCCGGTCATCAGCCACGCCGAGCTGCACCGCAAGGTGTCCGTCAAAACGATCGACCAAGTCTGAAGGAACGGTGATGGACACGCTCGCCGACCTGCTCAGCCTGGAGGTCTACCGCGCCTTTCTGGTCTTCGCCCGCGTCGCCGCGGCGGTCAGCCTGCTGCCGGGCTTCGGCGAGCTGGCGGTGCCGCCGCGCGTCCGGCTGTGCATCGCGATCCCGGTGGCGCTGGCGCTGACCCCGACGGTGCCCGGCCTGCCCGACCGGCTGCCGCCGGACGCCGCGGTGATGCTGGAGCAGATCTTCGCGGAGACGGTGGCCGGCGCCTTCCTCGGGCTGGGGGCCAAGCTGTTCCTGGCCTCGCTCCAGGTCGCGGGCAACATCGCCGCCCAGGCGATGGGCCTCGCCAACCCCTTCGGCACCGACGCCGCGGGGTTCGAGAGCGGGTCGATCCTGTCGGGCACGCTGGTCATCGCCGGGCTGGCGCTGCTGTTCGCGCTGGACCTGCATTACCTGATGATCGACGCGCTGGTGCGCTCTTACGGAAGCTGGCCGGCGGCGACCTTGCCCGATCCCGGCATGGTGGCGGGGCGCTACGCCCAGCTCGTCGGCGTCACCTTCCGGCTGGGCGTGCAGATGGCGGCCCCCTTCCTGGTCTTCGGCATGATCGCCAACATGGCGCTGGCCCTGGTCAACCGGGTGATGCCCTCCATGCCCGTCTATTTCGTCGCCACCCCGGCGATGGTCGGCGGCGGGATGCTGGTCTTCATGGTCACGGCGGGGGCCATGGTCACCGCCGCTCTGGCCGGAATGGCCGGCTGGCTCGGCGGGCGGTGAGGGGGCGGCGATGTCTGACAACACCCAGGACGAGGAACAGAAAACCGAGGAGCCGACCGAGAAGCGGCTGCGCGAGGCGATGGACAAGGGTGACGTCCCGCGCGCGCGCGACGTCGGTCTGGCCGCCACCATGGCGGCCGCCTGGCTGATCGCTGCGGCCGGCGGGCCGCTCGCCGCCTCCCGCATCGCCGAGGTGCTGCTGCCGCTGATCGAGAATCCGAACGACATCCGGCTCGACGGCGGTCCCTACGACGTGGTGAACAGCCTGCGCTGGCTGATCGGCGGGGTGGCGGTGGCCTTGCTGCCGGTGCTCGGCCCTGTCTCTTATACACATCTGACGCTGCCGACGATTATACGC
>NZ_JAUQTX010000373.1:0-4477 GCF_059803775.1 Azospirillum sp. UFLA03-27
GAAGGCGCCGGGCCGCGGGCAAAAGGTATGGGGTTGGACGTGAGCCCTCGCAAGATGGTGGGTGGAGCGCCACATAAAGGGGGCTGCGGCTCGAACGTTGCCCTTGAGGACACCATGAAGCCCGCCGTCATCGTTCTTCTTTTTTCGTTCGCCATTGGAGCCGCCTCCGCCGCAGCCGGTGAGCGCAATCCTACGCACCTCTTCGACTCGGGCAATCACGTCGATGCCACAGGTATCGTCCGAGACCGTGGTGGTCGGCCCGTCGGGCGCATCGAGGCGAATGTCGAGGGGAGCCACGTGCTGCGCGACAACGCCGGGCGTCACATCGGTAGCGTCGAACACGGTTTCGCCGAGGGCGAACTGGTCGTCCGGGACAGCGAAGGCCGCCGCCAGGGCACGCTCGAACGCCAGCAGTGATACGCAAGCTCCGGCTTCGGAGCCACCGCCAGTGGGTCGTCGGTTCAGTAGAACACCTCCATCGTCCAGATCCTTTCTGAACGGTCCGCACCAGGCGGAGGTGAGTGACGACCGATAGCCCTGGCTGGTTCGGGCCGGCACATAAGTCACGGTGATGTTGTGGAATTGGACCATGCCGTCCTTGACGACATGACCCTTGTCGCGGTCCTCCATTCTGAAATTGTCCGAGCGAAGCCTGACGTGGGAAACAGCACCGGAAGATCCGGGCGTTTGAATTGTCATCTCAATGGCACGAGCGATGCCGTTGCGCCGCTCTCAGCGCAATAAAGCTCCCTTTATTGCCTCTGGAGAGAAAGATTTTGTGGATTCCCTGGAAACTTGGATGAAACGACCCATGTTTTCTTAAATTCTCCTAGGACGCACGCCAGGAATTTTCAGCATATCCATCGGGGTATGCCCAGTTGGGAGAAAATCACGGGGATCGCCTCCAGTCCCAGGCGTCATTAGAGACTGTCCAGCAACGGCCCGTCAGTGCCGTGGATCACCGTCGGGACACAAGGACAGAAGCCGCTCGTGATTGTCCGGGCGCGCGGACTTGCTGCCCGAAGCGGAGCATCGGCATGCTTGAACGAACGAGACTCGCGTTCTTCGTCATCGAAACCCAGGCCGGCTGGACCGTGCAGGCCGATGGGTTCGTCTATCCCTTGTGCGGCAGTTTCGACGATGCGGTCGTCCGTGCGACGCGAGAAGCGCAAGCGGCCGGCCGTCTTGGCTTTGCCAGCATCGTGCTGACACGACCGGCGCAGAACCGTCCGTACGAAATCCAATGGACCTATGGTCGCGACACCTGTCCGCCAACCGCCATGGAGGAGTTCCGCCATGCCGCGCCGAATCTTCGAAGCGATGTCCGCCACTGAGGCGGTGATCCTGCCTCCTTCGGCCACGGTCCACGCCGCGGCGGTGGCGATGAAGGAGCGGCGGCAGTGTGTGGTGCTCGCCATGACCGCCAACCGGTTGGAGGGCATCCTCACGGAACAGGATGTGGTTCGCCGCGTCGTCGCCGAGCGACGGAATGCGGAGCATGTCACCGTGGCCGAGGTGATGACCCGGCATCCCGACACGATCCCAGCCAGCGATCTTGCGCTCACGGGGCTGCAGATGATGGAGGACGGTGGGTATCGGCACCTGCCGGTCATCCATGACGGGCGTGTCGTCGGGCTGATCTCACGCGTCGATTTCGCCGGGGCGGAAAAGACCGAACTGGAAGCCGAGCGCCAATGCTGGGAACGGCTTGGGTGACGGCTCCCGAGCGGACCGGCGCGATGCAAAGCGCTCCCGCGTCGAAGGAGGATAATCATGGATTCGCGCATCATGGCTTTCGCGGGAACTGCCTCCGAGGGTGCCGACATTCTGCGTGAGCGCCTGCGTTGGGCTGCCGCCGAACGACGCTGGCATGAGGCATCGCCGTATTCCTCCGGACGCCCTCCAACCTTATCGCCTTCCGGTCAAGCCGCCCTGCGGTGCGGCGCTCAACTGACCCAATTCATCGAGATTCGTCGGGTACGTGCCTCCTGATCCCGACCACACACGCAGCGAGGACAACACCATGTCGGAAAGTTTCCGCAGCCCTGACGGTCATCAAGCTGCTCCAGCGGAGAGAAGGCGGCCGTCTGACGAAGCACTTGATGCCGTGTTGGCCGCTCACCGCCTGTGGCTGGAGAGCGTGGGACGGGAGGGCCGTCAAGCCGATTTGCGCCACGCCGATTTGTCCGGCCGGTCGCTGTGGCGCGCCAACCTGCGCCGGGCACGGTTCGACGGCTGTGATCTGAGGGGTGCCGACCTTGACCACGCCGACGCCTCGGGCGCGAATTTTGACGGCGCTTGCCTGGAGTGGGCGTCGTTGTGGAACGCCCGTCTCGGCAAGGCCCGCCTCTGTCAGGCCGATCTCCGGAATGCCAACCTCGATCATGCCGATCTGTCCGGTGCGAACCTGTCGGAAGCGGATTGCACGGAGGCCAGTTTGTGGGGAGCGCGGCTGCACGGTGCCGACCTGCGGACCGCAACCGGCCTCATCGGGGATCAACTCGCCAACGCCTTGGGTGATCCGGACACGCGCCTGCCGGACCGGCGGGAGGCGTGAGGAATGGCGCACGCGCACTATCTCGTCGCGCAACACGGAACCGGCTGGTTCATTTTTCTGGAGAAGTTCCGGTACGGCCCTTTCCCAAGCGGGCGGAACGGCGCTCTGACCGCCGCCGTGCAGGCCGCGCATCAAGCCGGCAAGGACGGTCACGACGCCCGCGTGTCGCTGCGCGCTGTGGACGGCACCGCGCGAACCGTCTGGTCCTTCGGGGCTGACGGCTATCCCCCACGCTGGGTGGAGCCGTTGCGGATCATGGCGCCAAAACAGCGCCCCAAGCGGCCGCGCCCGGCAGTGCTTGCGCCGAGGCGGCCCGAACCAGGAGGAACTCCATGATCGATCACGAACTTCTTGGGCGTTACCAGACGGTGTTCGGCTGCACCTTCGACGTTGCGCTTTGGACGCGACGGCCCGGCGACGGCGTGAATGACATGATGCGCGCCGCACTCGCCGGATATGGCCCGCCGGTGACCGACGAGCGCATCGCGTCCCGAGTGCATGAGCGGCTTGCATTCCCGGACGTCCCATAGAGCGGAGCGAACCCATGTTAGTTTCCTCCGGCCCGGCGGCTGTCAACCATCGGCGTCCGCATTGTTGTGGAGGCGCCGAGCGCGGCACGGGTGGTCTCCTGGCGGGCGGACGGTGGCCGGACGCGTCGCGTATACCCGCGCAACCGGTTGGATTTGGGTTTCGCCGTCCGACGCGGTCCGTGCCATGCTGCCGATCATGAACAGCTTCCGCCCGAACCTGCCCGCCACACCAGAGCGCTCCGATGCGGAGCGCCAAGTGGACGCAGTGCAGCGGCAGGGGGGGATTTTCGTCAAGGCGGTCGCTGCCACGCGGGTGCCGATGATGGTTGCCGACGCGACGCTGCCGGGCTATCCGGTGGTCTTCGCGAACAGCGCCTTTCTGGACATGTCCGGCTACGCCATGGACGACGTCCTTGGGCAGGAGCCGCATTTCCTGGACGGGCCGGACACCGATCCTGCGACGATCCAAAGGTTCAAGGCGGCCATAGCCGAACAGCGCGACGAAACGCTGGAGATCCTGCAGTACCGCAAGGATGGCGGCGCTCTGTGGGCAGCGCTGTTCGTTGGCCGGTGGGCCGACGAGACCGGGCGGATCGTCCACCATTTTCTGTCCTTCCTGGACATCACACGGCGCTGCGCCGCCGAAGACGACCTGCGGCAACTCACCCTGGACCTGGAACGGCGCGTGGCCGAGCGGACACAGGCGCTGACGGCGGCCAACGCGCGTCTGTCCCGCCTCCTGGCGGAGAAAGAAGTGCTGCTCCGCGAGGTGGACCATCGGGCCAAAAACAGCTTGGCCATCGCCTCGTCGCTGCTGATCACCCAGGCCTATCAGCAAGCGGACCCAGCGGTCAGGGCACTCTTTCTGGAAACACAGGAACGGCTGGGGGCGATGGCGCACGCGCACGACCTGCTCAGCAAATCCCAGGACCCCAGCCGGATCAGACTTGCTCCCTACCTGCGGGATCTCTGCGCGTCGCTGATGACGGCAACCGGCACGAACGCCGGCATCCGGATCGAGGCGCAGGCGGACGGGGACATTCACGTTCCGGCCAACCACGCCATTACGCTGGGGCTGGTGGTGAACGAGTTGGTCACCAACGCCGTGAAGCACGCGTTTCCGTCGTTCCTGGCGGGACGCATCGAGGTTACGGCGCGGCGGCCGCACAGAGATCGGGTGGTGTTGCGTGTGCGCGACAACGGGGTGGGCATGTCTGGCGACCGCGAAGGTTCACTTGGCTTTGGGATCGTCCGCTCCCTCGTCGAACAGATTGACGGCGAGATGGACATCAGGTGCGATGCCGGTGTTGCCGTGACGGTCACGTTTCCGGGCTGAGTACCGCGGTCAGTGAGGCGTCCCGGACGACGGAGCCGCTGGTGATGAAGTGTG
>NZ_JAUQTX010000374.1:0-4440 GCF_059803775.1 Azospirillum sp. UFLA03-27
GTTATAGTCTCGTGGGCTCGGAGATGTGTATAAGAGACAGGGGTTAGGGTGGGGGCAAAACGGTTTCCAATGCCAAAAACTAAAATATCAGTTTCCAAAACCTGCCCTTTTGAAAACACCCTTTGAAGGAGCCGTGGCATGCCCCGGACCTCCGACCTGCCGACCGAGCGCATCGCCGCCCTGGAGCGCGACGCCGACACCCTGCGGCGGGCCTTCCTGACCACGCCGGTCTTCGCCCTGGACGACCACGGTCTGCAAGTGCGCTTCGAGGATTTCGGCCGCACCGCCCTCGCCCTCTTCCGGGAAACCGCCCGGCTGGACGGTGGCGAACAGTCCATCCAGCGCATCGAAGCCGCCTACCACCGCGTCCACGAGGCGCTGCAAGCCGTTGCCACGCTTGCACTTTCCGACACGGCGGCGGCGCTTCCGGCGCACGGGAACGGCCGCGCCGAGCCGTCACCCCACGACCTGCGACAGAGTGTCATCCGACGGGATACGCAGTTCTCCTGACTTGCCTCTCAGCGCTGATATACTAGTATTCACTCCATCGACGGCGCGATCCTTGGTCAGGCCCGACGGCCACTGGACCAGCACCGCCCCCGCAGGGGATGCGCGGCATGCTCCCCCTTCCTGCGCCGCAATCGGCAACCACCACCCCGGACTTTTCCCGGACTTTCCATCGACGGCCCAGTCGGACCGCCCCAGGAGTACCGACTATGAACATCAAATCCCGGATCGACCGCATCCCCGGCGGGATGATGATCCTTCCCCTGTTCCTCGGCGCCTGCCTGAACACCTTCGCGCCGAACACGGGCAAGTTCTTCGGGTCCTTCACCAACGGCCTGATCACCGGCACCCTGCCGATCCTGTCCGTCTGGTTCTTCTGCATCGGCGCCAGCATCAGCCTGAAGGCCACCCCGCTGGTCCTGCGCAAGAGCGGCGTGCTCGTCACCGTGAAGATCCTCACCGCCGCCACCATGGGCATCGTCGCCTCCTGGTTCATCCCGCACGAGGGCGTCTCGTCCGGCTTTTTCACCGGCCTGTCGGTCCTGGCGATCATCGCCGCCATGAACGACACCAACGGCGGCATGTACATGGCGCTGATGCAGCAGTACGGCACCAAGGAGGAATCCGGCGCCTTCTGCCTGATGTGCCTGGAATCCGGCCCCTTCATGACGATGGCGACGCTGGGTCTGGCCGGTCTGGCCGCCTTCCCCTGGCAGACCATGGTCGGCGCGCTGCTGCCCTTCCTGATCGGCTTCGCGCTCGGCAACCTGGACCAGGACTTCCGCAAATTCTTCGGCCAGGCCGTGCCGGTGATGGTGCCCTTCTTCGCCTTTGCACTCGGCAACAACCTGAACTTCGCGGTCATCCTGAACACCGGCCTGCTCGGCATCGTCCTCGGCCTCTCGGTCATCGCCATCACCGGTTTCACGCTGGTCGTCGCCGACATCCTGCTCGCCAAGGGCAACGGCACCGCCGGCATCGGCGCCGCCTCCACCGCCGGTGCGGCCGTGACCGTCCCGCCGATCATCGCCTCCATCGAGCCGAGCTTCGCGCCGAGCGCCCCGGCCGCCACCGCCCTGGTCGCCACCAGCGTCGTCGTCACCTCGCTGTTGACCCCGATCCTCACCGCCTGGTGGGCGCGCCGGTTCGGCGTCCTCTCCCCGCGCTACCTCGCCGCCCAGAAGGCCGCCCAGGAGAACACCCAAGCGCAGCCCCTGCCGGTCCAGCCCGCCCCCGCCGAGTGACGGCACTCGGCTGAGCGCCGCCCCACCCCGGACGAAAGCCGGAGATTGCGGACCCCGTGATTTCCGGCTTGCGCCACGGCACTGATATACTAATATGCTCCCTTAGGACCGGCCGAGCCGGCGCAACAGGTGCAGCCATGGACATGCCGACCACCCCGACGCCCGACGCCAGCAGCGACCGTCCCGCCCCCCAGCGGAGCGCGGTGAAGCCCTCCCGCGGGCCGGCGCGGGGCGCCTCCACCATGGCGGCGATCCACCGGTCGCTGCGCGCCGAGATCGTGGAAATGCGCCGCAACCCGGGTGAGCCCATCGTCGAGAAGCACATCGCCGAAGCCTTCGGCGTCAGCCGCACCCCGGTGCGCGAGGCGCTGCAGCGGCTGGCCGACGAGGGGCTGATCGAGA
Source organism: Azospirillum sp. UFLA03-27 (assembly GCF_059803775.1). NCBI lineage: Bacteria > Pseudomonadati > Pseudomonadota > Alphaproteobacteria > Rhodospirillales > Azospirillaceae > Azospirillum > Azospirillum sp. UFLA03-27. The sequence continues at coordinate 2,154 of NZ_JAUQTX010000374.1, forward strand.
TTTTCCCGCAGGTCGGCACCTTCGTCGCCCGCATCCCGGTGAACGCCCTGCCCGAGGCCATCGTCATCCGCACCTCGCTGGAGGGCACCGCCGTCCGCTACGCGGCGCAGCGGGCCACCGGCAGCCAGATCGCCGGCCTGCGCGCCAACCTGCTGCTCCAGCAGGAGACGGTGGAGGACGGCGACCTCAACGCCTTCCACGAAGCCGACGAGCGGTTCCACGCCCTGATCGCCGAGATCGCCGGCTATCCCGGCCTGTGGAGCATGGCGCAGCAGGTGAAGGTGCAGGTGGACCGCTACCGCCGCCTGACCCTGCCGGAGCCGGGGCGCCTGACCAACGTGCTGGCCGAGCACGCGGCGATCGTGGACGCCATCGCCGACGCCGACCCGGCGCTGGCCGCCGACCGCATGGCCGTCCACCTCGACGGCCTGCTGACCTCGATCCCCCAGGCCCAGGGGGCGAACCCGTTCTTCTTCACTGGTCCCTGACCCCTAATTCCGCCGCCTAGGCCCCCGAAAAACACAAACGAGGATACCGCCATGAAGATCACCGTCCGGCACGCGTCACACCAGGATGACGTCCGCAACTACGACACCACCAAGCTGCGCGACCATTTCCTCGTCCCGTCCATCTTCGAGGCGGACGACATCGTCCTCACCTACAGCCACATCGACCGCTTCGTGGTCGGCGGCGCCATGCCGGTGTCCGGCCCGCTGAAGCTGGAATCGGCCAAGGCCATCGGTTCGGCCAACTTCCTCGACCGGCGCGAGCTAGGCGCCGTCAACGTCGGCGGCCCGGGCCGCATCACGGTGGACGGCGCGGTGTTCGAGCTGGCCCCGCGCGACTGCCTCTACATCACCATGGGCAGCCTGGACGTCCGTTTCGAGAGCCTGGACCCGGCCAACCCGGCGAAGTTCTACCTGAACAGCGCCCCGGCCCACGCCCGCTTCGAGACGATGAAGATCTCCATCGAGCAGGCCAAAGCCGTTCACATGGGCGATCCGGCCCAGTCGAACGAGCGCACCATCTATCAGATGATCCATCCGGACGTCTGCCACACCGCGCAGCTCGTGCTCGGCATGACCGTGCTGAAGCCGAACAACATGTGGAACACGATGCCGTGCCACACGCACGACCGCCGCTGCGAGGTCTATTTCTACTTCGACCTGCCGGAGCCGGCCCGCGTCTTCCACTTCATGGGCGAGCCGTCCGAGACGCGCCACGTCGTCGTCGCCAATGAGCAGGCGGTGATCTCGCCGAGCTGGTCGATCCACTCCGGCGTCGGCACCCGCAATTACACCTTCATCTGGGCCATGGCCGGCGACAACCAGGACTTCACCGACATGGACTTCATCCCCATGGAAGACCTGCGCTGATCCCCGGACGCCAAGAATAAGGAGCAAGACAATGGCTCAGGCACATCCCTTCGATCTCACCGGCAAGGTCGCCCTGGTGACCGGCGCCCACACCGGCATCGGCCAGGGCATCGCCGTGGCGCTGGCCCAGGCCGGCGCCGACATCGCCGCCGTTGACGTGGTGCCGCTGGACGAGACCAAGTCCCTGGTGGAGGCCGCCGGCCGCCGGTTCCACGGCATGTCCGCCGACCTGACCAGCATCGCCCCGGTGCAGGGTCTGGTGGAGGAGGTGGTGGGCACCTTCGGCGGGCTGGACATCCTGGTGAACAACGCCGGGCTGATCCGCCGCGCCGACGCCGTGGACTTCACCGAGGCCGACTGGGACCTCGTGATGAACATCAACATCAAGACGGTGTTCTTCCTCTGCCAAGCCTTCGGCCGCTACGCCATCGGCCAGGGTCGCAAGGGCAAGATCATCAACATCGCGTCCATGCTGTCCTTCCAGGGCGGCATCCGCGTGCCCTCCTACACCGCCTCCAAGAGCGGCGTCGCTGGCATCACCCGCCTGCTCGCCAACGAATGGGCGGGCAAGGGCATCAACGTGAACGCCATCGCGCCGGGCTACGTCGCCACCAACAACACGGCAGCGATCCGCGCCGACGAGCAGCGCAGCGCGGAGATCCTGGGCCGCATCCCGGCGGGCCGTTGGAGCGTTCCCTCCGACATGGGCGGCCCGGCGGTGTTCCTGGCCTCCGACGCGTCGGACTACATCCACGGCACGGTCCTGCCGGTGGACGGCGGCTGGCTCGCCCGCTGAGGCGGGGTTGGTTCCGTTTGAGTGAAAAAAGCCGGGCGTCTGCGATGCGCCCGGCTTTTTCGTGTGGCGATTCGGGTTGGACATTGCCCCCACCCCTGTCTCTTATACACATCTC
>NZ_JAUQTX010000375.1:0-4412 GCF_059803775.1 Azospirillum sp. UFLA03-27
GGTGGGGTGGTTTTTGTTTATAAGACCCCGCTCCGCCCCGTGGGAGGGGGGGGGTGGCGGGGTGGGGGGCCCGACGCGACCACCCAACCCTCACACCGGATTCTGCTCGATCAGCCGCTTGGCGATGATGATGCGCTGGATCTCGTTGGTGCCCTCGCCGATGCACAGCAGGGGGGCGTCACGGTAGAGCCGTTCCACCACGAACTCCTTGGAGTAGCCGTAGCCGCCGTGGATGCGCATGGCGTCCAGGGAGTTCTCCACCGCCGCCTCGGAGGCGAAGAGCTTGGCCATGCCGGCCTCGTAGTCGCAGCGCTCGCCGCGGTCGAGCGCCTTGGCCGCCTGCTGCACGAGCAGCCGTGCCGCGGAGACGCGGGTCGCCATGTCGGCCAGCTTCATCGCCACGGCCTGATGCTCGTGGATCGGCTTGCCGAAGGTCTTGCGCTGCTGGCTGTACTTGACGGATTCGTCCAGCGCCGCCTGGGCGACACCGACGCCGCGCGACGCCACGTTGACGCGGCCCAGCTCCAGGCCGGAGATGGCGCAGGCCATGCCGCGGCCCTCGACTCCGCCGATCAGCCGGTCGGCCGGGACGCGGTAGTCCTCGAAGACCAGCTCGGCGGAATCGATGCCCTTGTAGCCCAACTTCTCCAGCTTGCGGCTGACCTTGAAGCCCGGCCCCTTCTCGGCCAGGAACATCGTCATGCCCTTGTGGCGGGGCTGCGCCGTCGGGTCGGTCTTGACCAGCAGGGCGAAGCAGCTTCCCTGGATTCCGTTGGTGATCCAGGTCTTGGAGCCGTTGATGACGTAGTCGTCGCCGTCGCGCTTGGCCACCGTGCGGATGGCCTGGAGGTCGGTGCCGCAGTCCGGCTCGGTCAAAGCGAGGCCGCCGCGCAGCTCGCCGGTGGCGAAGCGCGGCAGGAAGGCGGCCTTCTGCTCCTCCGTCCCCGTCTTGGTGACGATGAAGGCCATGATCAGGTGCGAATTGATGATGCCGGACAGCGACATCCAGACCGACGAGATGCGCTCGATCATCTTGGCGTAGGTGGAGGGGCGCAGGCCGAGCCCGCCATACTCCTCGGGGATCGTCGCCCCGAAGAGGCCCAGCTCCTTCATCCGCTCGACGATCTCGTCGGGGTAGGTGTCGTCGTGCTCCAGCTTCAAGGCGACCGGCCGGACGTGACGGTCGAGGAAGCGGTCCACGCTGTCGAGGATCAGGCGTTCCTGCTCGTCGCGTTCCGCGTCGGTCATGCTGGTGTTGGTGTCGCTCATGGCGTGTTTCCCGGAATGAATGGTCAGCGGACGGACGGCGACAGGACGGACAAGGAGTCCGCCGCGCGCGGGCTGGCGTCGAGGCCGAGGACGGCGTCGGCGATGCGCGCCGCGGCGGTCTCGTTCACGGTCATGGCGGCGTTGCCGCGGTACTTGTCCACGATCTCGGCGTTGGACAGCGGGCGGTCGGCGGCGCCGCGGTTGATGTGCTCGCGGTGACGGAGTTCCCGCCCGTCGTCGAGCGTGATGACCAGCTCGCCCGAATAGGCCTTCGGGAAGGGCGAGTCCGGGTCGTGGCGGTAGGACACCTTCGACGCGATGTCGAGGATCGCCGCGTCGCCCAGCGCGTCGTTCTCCAGCTCCGCCAGGGTCAGGCGCCCGCGCACCAGCGCGGCGGCGACCAGGAAGGGCACGCTGAACTGCGCGTCGTAGGAGTTGGAGGGGCGCTTCTTGTTGGCCTCCGGCTCACAGACGGTCTTGACGACCTGCTCGGGCACCAGCGCCTCGATGCGGCGGATGCGCGCGATGTCCAGGCCGTCACGGCGCAGCTCCAGGGCGGCGTCCACGCAGGCGTGGGTGAAGTGGCAGGCCGGATAGGGCTTGATCGCCGTCGCCATCAGCTCCCACGTCTCGCCAAGGCCGGCGGTGGCGATGCCCAACTCGGCACGCCCGGCCTCCTTGCCGAGATAGGCGTTGAACAGGCCGAAGCGGCCCTCGTAGGGGCGGGTGACGCCGGTGAAGCCCTCGCGAGCCAGCGCCGCCGCGGTGATGCCCGCCGCCGCCGCCCAGCCGGGATGCAGGCGCTTGTTCCAGGCGCCGTCCTCCAGGAACTCCAGGCTGCCGCTCGCCATCGACAGGGCGATGCCCTGGGCGGCGGCGAGCTGCGCGCGGGTCAGGCCGAGCAGCCGGCCGGCGGCCAGCGCGCAGCCGAACACACCGATCATGCCCGTCGGGTGGAAGCCCACCTGATGGAAGCCGCCGCGCGCCACCGCGCCGAGCCGGGCCGCCACCTCGACGCCCAGCACATAGGCGCTGACCACGGAACGGCCGTCCGCCCCGGTCATCGCCGCCGCCGACAGAACGGCGGGCATCACGCTGGCGGTCGGGTGGATGACGCCGCCGATGTGGGTGTCGTCGTAGTCGAGACCGTGGCAGAGCAGCCCGTTGACCGTCGCCGCGTCGCGGGCGGGCAGCGAGGCGGGCATGCCGATCACCGGCACCGGCCCCTCCCCCGCCAGCCCGCGCAGCGCGGTCAGCGTCTTGTGGGCGAAGTCGTAGCGCGTCGAGGCGAGCGCGATGCCCACGGCGTCCAGCATGTGGTGCGGCGCGCGGGCGCGGACCTCCGCCGGAATGGCGTCGTCGGGGGTGTCGGCGACGAAGGCCGCCAGCGTGTTGGCGATGGAATTGGTGGTCGGATCGGTGGCGGGCATGGTTCCTCCCTTTTGTTCTTCTCGGGCCATCGGGTCGTTCCGGGTTGTCCGGATCAGTCGCCCCGGATCAATCGCCCAGATCAATCGCCGATGCCGTGGCCCCGCTTGGGGACGAGGCTGGCCCGCTCGAAGGTCACGAAGACCGTGCCGTCGGCCTTGTAGCCCTCGGTGTAGGTGGTCACGATGCCCTGGGTCGGGCGCTTCTTGGATTCGCGCACGTCCAGCACCTTGGAGCGCGCGTAGATCGTGTCACCGGGGAAGACCGGGGCGACCAGCTTGATCTCCTTCCAGCCGAGGTTGGCGACGGACTTGTAGGAGACGTCGTCCACCGTCATGCCCAGCACCATGGCCAGCGTCAGGCCGCTGTTGACCAGCGGCTTCCCGAACTCCGACTTCTCGGCGAAGGCGTGGTCGCAGTGCATGGGGTGGCGGTTCATCGTCAGCAGGCTGAACTGGATGTTGTCCGCTTCGGTGATGGTCCGGCCGGGGCGGTGCTCGTAGACATCGCCGACGGTGAAATCCTCGAGGTAGCGGCCAAGGTCGGCGACGATGGTCCGCGGTTCCTGAACATCGGGCATGGGCGGGCGTCTCTTGTCTGCGGATCGGAGGGATGATTGCGGGGCGCCGATCATTTCAAGGTGACATGTTCAGCGCGTGTGATAGCATGTTGTACGTACAAATAACACGCCCCCTCACCCTTGGAAAGCGTTTTCATGTCCAACAATCCGCAGAACGCAGCAACGGCGCCGGATTCGCCGGTCCGCCGCTCCTACCTGTTCGTTCCCGGCGCCCGCCCGGACCGTTTCGCCAAGGCCCTGGGGGCCGGCGCCGACGCGGTCATCATCGATCTGGAGGATGCGGTGGCCCCCGGCGACAAGGACAGCGCCCGCGCCGCCGTCTGTTCCTTCCTGCGGGAACACACCGGCGCGGGCGGGCCGGCGGTTTTCGTTCGAACCAATTCGGTGCGCAGCCGCTCCGGCCTGCTCGACATCCTCGCTTTGACCGATCTTCCAAACGACGCCGCGCCGCGCTGGGCGGGCATCCTGCTGCCGAAGGTGGACGGGGCCGAGGACGTCCGGCTGGCCGCCGGGCTTCTCGACGAGCGCAACCTCCCCGGCGCGCTCGGCGCGCTGATCGAGAGCGCCGACGGGCTGGAGAACGTGATGGCGATCGCCGCGGCCTCCCCCCGCCTGTCCTTCCTGATGTTCGGCGGGGCCGACCTGTCGGCGGAGCTGCGCGTGCCGCTGGCCTGGGAGCCGCTGGTCCAGGCCCGCACCCGGATCGTCCACGCCGCCGCCCGCTTCGGGCTGGACGCGCTGGACATGCCGTGGATCGCGCTGGACGACGAGGAGGGCTACCGCCAGGAGTTGGCGCGCAGCGTCCTGCACGGCTTCACCGCGCGCTCGGCCATCCATCCCAAGCAGATCACCGCCATCCACGACGCCTACACTCCGTCGCCGGAGGCGGTCCTCCGAGCCGGGCGGGTCCTGGCCGCCTTCGAGGCCGCGGGCGGCGGGGTCTGCGTGCTGGACGGCAGGCTGGTCGAGCGGCCTCTGGTGCTGGGGTCCCATCGAATCCTGGCATTGGCCCGCCGCGCCGGAATGCTGTAGCCAGGGATTGCCCGTTCATGCGCCCCGCGCCACCGCCACTTGTCCGGACTCCCATGACCAACCTGTCTCTTATACACATCTGACGCTGCCGACGATTATACGC
>NZ_JAUQTX010000376.1:0-4452 GCF_059803775.1 Azospirillum sp. UFLA03-27
GCTGCCCGCCGGGCGCGGGGTGCCGGCGGGCAGCATATCGCCGATCGCAAGGCCCACGGCCATCAGGTTCGGCACGGCCATCGCGGTCAGCAGGATCGCCCACAGTTCCAGCGACAGGGTGCCCAGCGGGTTGGCGAACCACGCCGTCACCGCGGAGACCAGCAGCGCACCCGACAGCCAGGCTTCCGGCTTGGCGCAGAAGGCGCCCTGGGTCCGCTTGCCGCCCTTGGCGGTGACGCGGAAGGCGTCGCGCTTGCGAACCACGCCGCGGAGCGCGGCCAGCGCCACCGTGGTGGACAGCGCCATACCCACGGCGCAGGCCCCGAAGCTCTCCTTCCACGAGTTGCCGGAGGCGTAGCGCGAGGCCAGCAGGCTCGACCCGGCGCGCAGGACCAGGGCGCCCAGCACCGCGGCGGTGGCCTGGACCGGCGGCAGGTGCAGCGGCAGGACCAGCGAGGCGAAGGTCCAGGTGACCGCCGCACCGGCGGCCAGCACGCCCACCGCGTCGGACCACCAGCGCGCCCAGTTGGTCAGGTAGCCGATCTTCTGGCCGACCGTCAGCTCCGTAGCGCCGGGCAGGAACTTCCGCCAGTGGGCGCGCAGGATCTGCGTGGAGCCGAAGACCCAGCGGTCGCGCTGCTTGCGGAACTGCATGAAGTTGTCGGGGGCAAGGCCCTGACCCAGACGCTCGTCCGTGTAGGCGGCGCGGTAGCCGGCCGACAGGATGCGGATGCCCAGCTCGGTGTCCTCGCAGATGCCCTCCTCCGACCAGCCGCCGACCTGTTCCATGGCGGAGCGGCGCAGCATGATCATCGTGCCGTGGCAGACGAAGGCCTGGGAGGTCAGACCCTCCTGCATGCCGACGTCGAAGAAGGGGCGGTACTCGGCGGTCATGGCGGCCTTCAGCGGCGTCTCATGGCCGTCGCGGTGCTCCTGCGGGGCCTGGACGATGCCGACGCGCGGGTCGGCGAAGGTCGGGGCCAGCTTGTTCAGCCAGTCCGGCTCCACCGTGTAGTCGGCGTCGAGCACGGCGACGATCTCGGCGCGCGGGTCGGTGTGGCGCAGCGCGGCGTTCAGCGCGCCGGCCTTGAAGCCGGAAATCTTCTTGTACCAATGGAACTTGAACTTCGGACCCAGCTCGGCGCACAGCTCCTCGACCGGGCGGACCAGCGCCTCGTCCTCGGTGTTGTTGATGAGGACGACGACCTCGTAGTCCGGGTAATCGACGCGGGCCAGCGAGGTCAGCGTGGCGGCCAGCACGTCCGGCTGCTCGCGGCAGGCGGCGATGTGCACGGACACCATCGGCTTGTGCTCCGGCACCGCGGGAACCCGCGGCAGCAGGGACGGGGCGCGGCCGGTGAACAGGCGGCGGGCCACCTCGGTCAGGTCGGCGAAGGCCACCGACATCATCAGCGCGCCCAGCAGGAAGGCAGAGCACCAGGTGGTCGCGGCGCCGAAGGTGAAGTATTCGGCGTAGGCGCCGGCGACGGCCGAGCCGACGCCGAAGCCGACGATGTTGGCGCCCACCGACGCGGCCAGCGCGTAGGTCATGTTGGTGCGGCGGCGGAAGGCGGCGAAGGCCGACAGGGCAAGACCGAGGGCCAGCGCCACGGCGGCACCCGCACGGTCGCCCCAGGGGGCCGGGACGTCGCCGGCCAGCGGCCATTTCGGCGCGCGGTCGGCGTCGAGCACGCCCCAGGTCGGGCCGGGCGAGCCTTCGATGCTGGACTTCCACACGCCGTCGAACGCCTCGACCACGTTGTAGTCGATGCCGAGCATCCCCGCCTCGGCGGCGAAGTTGCGGACGACGAAGGCCTGGGCCTGCGGCGTCGGGTAGGCGTCGTGGAAGTTCTCGCCGCCCGACGGCCAGCCCACCTCGCCCACGAACAGCGGCTTGCCCGGATGCGCCTTGCGCACGGTGTCCAGCCGGTCACGGATCCAGGTCAGCGCGTTCTCCACGGGCACGCCTTCCCAGTAGGGCAGGACGTGGACGCCCATGTAATCCGAGGCCGCGATGGTCTCCTTCGCCTTGACGATCTCCGACCACACGTCGGCGGTGCCGACCTTGATGTGCTTCGGCACGCCGGCGCGGACGCGGCGGATGTACGAGGCCAGCTCCGCGTCGGTCAGCTCGGCGCGCAGCAGCGTCTCGTTGCCGACCACGACGCGCTCGATGCCGCGCACGGTGCGGGACAACACGATGGCGCGGGCGACCTCGCGCTCGTTGCGGGCCTTGTCGTCGCTCAGCCAGACGCCCAGCGTGACGTCCAGGCCATGCTTGGCCGCGATGGCCGGCACGTCGCCCTGAGAGCCCAGCGTGGAATAGGTGCGCACACCGTCGGCGAAGCCGGCGATGGCGGTCATGTCCCGGTCCAGCTCCACCGCGTCGACCACCGGCTGGTGGTTCGGGTCGTAGCTGCGGCCCGAGGGGGAGTAGGAGACGGATTCGATACGGCCCGGCACGGCGTCCACAGGAGTGGGCGCGTTGCGCCAGGACCAGAAGGACGCGTGGCCGGCAGTCACGGCGAGCATCGCCGCGGCCAAGGCCGCAGACCGGATCGAACGCTTCGGGTTGCTCATGTGGGGATTTCGCAAGCCTGGGTGGGGTGGGTGGCGGGCGCCACCGGACACACAGACGAACGTGCGCTGCAAAAAACTATTCCCGCGCCCGCGTCGAATTTTTTACGGGTGGCTGCCCGGATTACCAAATTGGGAACGGCCACCGTCCCGCTCCTGTTGGCATCACCAACCGCAACGACGGGAGACGACGAAATGACCGGCAAAAAGGTCGATGTGACCGCGCTGGAGGAAACGATGGACGAGGTGGTCGAAACCCTCGACCTCGCCGAGCAAGCCGCCGGCTATGTCCGGAAGGAGAGCACCGATCCCATGGACCAGGCCCGCGCCGCCGCCGTGCAGAAGCAGGCCGAAGCCATGCTCGACGCCGCCGAGCAGGCCGCTTCCGGCGGCGAACGGCCGCAGCGCAGCAACCCCTCCCCCCTGCCGGGCATGCGCCGCCCGCCCTCCCTCATCAATTGACGATCATTCGGCAAGGAGAGATTCATGGCCGGCAAACATGAACAGAGCCTGGAACACCGCAAAGCCCACGATCTCGCTGAAGAGGCCATAGAGACGGCAGCCCAGGGCGATACGCGCAAGGCCAAGGGCTTGGCGGACGAAGCCAAATCCATCGACCCGAAGATCGACCAGGAAATGGCTCGAGAATTGGAGGACGACCGCCGTCAGGCGGAAAACTACAAGGGGAAGGCGGGCGAGGCCTCATGATTCCTTATTCCCGGCTTTCATGGGACGGTGGCCCACCCGCCATCCGCTCCTGCCCCTCCGGGCATAGGTCCAGCAGGACGCAGCGCTCACAGGCCGGGTTGCGGTAAAAGCAGACCCGCTGCCCATGCAGCATCATCACCTCGTGGTGGTCGTAGATCTGCTGGGCCGTCCACTCCGGGGGAAGCCGCGCCTCCAGAATGGTGTGCGACGGGCCGACTGCCACGCTGGACGGGATCAGCCCGGTACGAACGGCGACGCGGTGATGGTGGCTGTCTACCGGCAAGGCGGGACGGCGCAGGCTGCTGAAGCTCATCACCGCGGCGCTGGTCTTCGGGCCGACGCCGGGAAGCGCCTGCAGCCAGGCCCGCGCCTCCGGCACCGTCATCCCCTCCAGGAAATCCAGGGAAAGCTCGCCGCGCAACTCGGTGATCCGTCGCAGGATTGCCTGGATGCGCGGCGCCTTCTGCTCCGGCCACGTCACCCCGGCGATGACCGTCTCGACCTCCGCCGGGTCGGCGTCGCGGACGGCCGCCCAATCCTCCCCCCAGCGCGCCCGCAAGGCACGGAAGGCAGCACCGGACGCCGCGTTGCGCGTGCGGTGCGACAGCAACGAGGAGACCAGTTCGCTGAGCGGGTCGAGCGCACGGAAATAGGCGATCGGGCAGCCGAAGATCAGGCAGAGCCGGCGGTGGATCTCCAACAGCTTCTCATCCGGCAAATCCGAGGCCGGCAAAACCGAGGCCGGCAATGCCGTGGGTGACAGCGCGAAGGACGCCTGGTCGTCGTTGGCCTTGAGACGGCGCTTCACGGGGCCGTCACACCGCCGGACCGATCACCGTCCGGCAGCATCAGCCCCTCGTCCGCTGCCATGGCGCGGGCGCGCGAATCGGCCTGCACGGCGCGGGCGGTGCTGCGGGCACGGTCCTGGACCCGCCGGAAGGCCCGGATCAGGGCCTGAGCCTCCGCCCGCTCCTGCTCGTCGCGCCGCGACTCCGCGGCTTCCGACGCGGCGATCTTGCCGGCGGTGGACCGCTGCGTCTCGCTGTAGCCGAAGAGGCCGGGCTCCCAGCGTTTCAGGTTGGCATAGGCCAGGGCACGGGCGGCGCCATCCAGCCCCTGCCCCTCCTCCCAGGCGGCGCGGGCGGCGTGCAGCTCGTCGGCCAGCAC
>NZ_JAUQTX010000377.1:0-4391 GCF_059803775.1 Azospirillum sp. UFLA03-27
GCCACCGGCAAGACCTTCCACTGCTACGTCAACCCGGAGCGCGACGTGCCGCCGGACGCCGTGGCGGTGCACGGGCTGACGACGGAGTTCCTGTCGGACAAGCCGCTGTTCAACGACGTGGTGGCGGAGTTCGTGGCCTTCATCGGCGACGCGCCGCTGGTGATCCACAACGCCGCTTTCGACATGCACTTCCTGAACTGGGAGATGCGGATCACCGGCTACCCGGTGATGCCGAAGGACCGGGCCATCGACACGCTGATGATGGCGCGGCAGAAGTTCCCCGGCGCGCCGGCCACCCTGGACGCGCTCTGCAAGCGCTTCGGCGTCGACAACTCCAGCCGCACCTACCACGGCGCGCTCCTCGACGCCCAGCTTCTGGCCGAGGTGTATCTGGAGCTGCGCGGCGGGCGTCAGGCCGGTCTGGCGCTGGCCTCCGGCCCGGCGGCGGGCGGTCCCGCGGCGATCCGCATCGACCGCCCCTACCGCGCCCCGCGCGCCCACGCGCCGAGCGAGGAGGAGCTGGCGGCCCATGCGGAGCTTCTCAAGAAGCTGAAGAACCCGCTCTGGGCCGCCGAGTGAGTTGTTATTCCCTCTCCCGGGGCGGGAGAGGGCTTTGAACCTTACGGCAGCAGCACCGTCGACCCGGTCGTCGCGCGGGACTCAAGCGCCCGATGGGCCTCCGCCGCGTCGCGCAGCGCGAAGGTCTGGCCGACGTTGATGGTCACCCCGCCGGTATGCACCACCTCGAACAGGTCGGCGGCGCTGGCCATCAGGTCGTCGCGCTTGGAAACGTAGCTGAACAAGGTCGGGCGCGTGACGTAGAGCGAGCCCTTGGCCGCCAGGACCTGGAGATCCAGCGGCGGGACCGGTCCGGACGCGGCGCCGAACAGCACCATGAAGCCGCGGGGCCGCAGGCAGTCCAGGCTGTCCATGAAGGTCGTCTTGCCGACGCCGTCATAGACCACCGGCACGCCCTGCCCGTCGGTCAGATCCTTCACGCGATTCACGAAATTCTCGCGCGTGTAGACGATGGGATGGTCGCAGCCGGCGGCGCGGGCCAGCTCAGCCTTCTCGTCGCTGCTGACCGTGCCGATCACGGTGGCGCCCAGATGCTTCGCCCACTGGCAGAGGATCTGGCCGACGCCGCCCGCGGCGGCCTGGACCAGGATGGTGTCGCCCGGCTGCACCGCGTAGGTGGAGCGCAGGAGGAACTGCGCGGTCATGCCCTGGAGCAGCATGGCGGCGGCCTGCCGGTCCTCGATCCAGCTCGGCAGCGGAATCAGCCGGTCAGCGGGGGCGAGGCGGGATTCGGCGTATGCGCCGATCAGCGGCGCGTAGCCCACCCGGTCACCGGGCTTCAGCGTCGTCACGTCCGGACCCACGGCCTCGACCACGCCGGCGCCCTCGGTCCCGATGATGGCGGGAAGCTGCGGCAGCTTGTAGGCGCCGGAGCGGTGATAGGTGTCGATGTAGTTCAGCCCGACGGCAGTCTGGCGCAGGCGCACCTGACCGGGGCCGGGGTCGCCCACCTCGATCTCGTCCCAGCGCAGCGCTTCGGGTCCGCCGTAGTCGTGGATGCGGATCGCGTGAACCATGGTGGTTGGTCCCTTCCCTTTTTATTGAAGCTGAAGCTCCAGCGTATCGCCGGCCTGTTCCGCTGTCACCCGGTACCGCCGCTCGTGGCGGAGCAGCCAGTCCTTGGTCTGCAGGCCGCCCAGGCCGGAATAGCCGCCGGGCGCCCCACCGCCCCCGACGATGCGGTGACAGGGGATGATCACCGGGATCGGGTTGGCTCCGCAGGCCCCGCCGACGGCCCGCGGCGCCGTGTCCAGCAGCCGCGCGACGTCGCCGTAGGTCAGGACGCCGCCGTAGGGGATGCCCTGCATCGCCGCCCAGACCTTCTGCCGGAAGGCCGTCCCGCGGGGGGACAGCGGCAGGTCGAAATCCAACCGCGTCCCGGCGAAATAGTCGCGGAGCTGGCGCGCCGCCTCCTCCAGCACGGGGTCCGGCCGGTCGTCGCCCAGCCTGCCCCAGTCGAGCGCCACGATGGCGCCGGCGGCGCTGGTCAGGGTCAGCAGGCCCAGTGGGCTATCGATGGTCAGGCTGCCGGTGGCCGGGTTTTTGAGGGTCGTCGCCATGTTGGTCATCTCCGGGCCAGGGCAGCAGCCAGCGCGTCGGGCGCGGTCACCGGGGGGGAGCAGGTCATGCCGGTGCAGACATAGGCGGTCGCCACCCCGCCCTGCATGCCCTTGCCGTGCGCCGGGTGCCCGGCGGGCAGATCCGTCCCCGGCGGCAGGACGCTGAGGATGCGGTCGGGAAGCGGTCGGTCGAGCACCGCCCGGCGCAGCGCCGCGGTGTCCGACGCCTGCGGGTCGCCGACGATGACGATTTGCTGGGCCTTCTGGAGAAGCTCCGCCGCGTTCAGGTAGGTCGGCAGCGGGAAGAAATTGCGGCTCAGCTCGCCGGAGAAGGCGGCGGCCAGGGCATCCGCCCGCTCCCGGTAGGCGACCTCGCCGGTGCGGTGGTGCAGGGTCGCCAGAACGGCCAGCATGGTGCCGTTGCCGCTCGGCGTCGCCGCGTCGCCGGCCGACTTGGTGCGGACGATCAAGTCGTCGGCGTCGTCCGCCGTGTAAAAGTAGCCGCCGGCCTGGGCGTCCCAGAAATGCGCGTCGAGCACCCGCACCCAGGCCCGCGCCTGTTCCAGCGCGCCGGCGTCGCCGGTCGCCTCGTGCAGGGCGAGTGCTGCGCGTGCCATGTGGGCGTAGTCGTCCAGCGTTGCCCGGTGCTTGAGCTGCCCGGCCCGCCAGCTGTGCAGCAGGCGCCCGTCCTCGGTCATGCGGTCGCGGACGAAGGCGTAGGCGCGCTGCGCGGCTGCGATCCACTCCGGCTCGTCGAAGACCATGCCGGCCTGGGCGAGGGCCGCGATCATCAGGCCGTTCCAGTCGGCCAGCACCTTGTCGTCCCAGCCCGGCTTGATCCGTTTTTCGCGCTCCTGCCAGAGGATCGCCCGCTGTTCGGCCAGCGTTGCCTCGGTCTCGGCGTCCAGCGCCTCGATGCGGTGCAGCCGGTTGAGGATGGTCGCCCCTTCCCAGTTGCCCTGTGGTGTGACGCCGTAGGCGCGCTTGAACACCTCGGCGCCGGGGCCGAGGAGCCGGTCGATCTCCTCCTCGTTCCAGATGTAGAAAAGACCCTCCTCGCCCTCGCTGTCGGCGTCCTGGGTCGCCGCGAAGCCGCCGCCCTCGGCGATCATCTCGCGCAGAACCCAGCCCACCGTTTCCCGGATGCGCGCCTCGAACAGCGGCTCCCGCTCCGCCTGCCAGACCAGCGTCATCAGGTCGAGGAGCTGGGCGTTGTCGTAGAGCATCTTCTCGAAATGCGGCACCAGCCACATCTCGTCCACCGAGTAGCGGGCGAAGCCGCCGCCCAGATGGTCGTAGATGCCGCCCTGGCTCATATGGGCCAGCGTGTTGGTGACCGCCTCGCGGTAGGGCTCCTTGCCGGTGCGCAACCAGGCCCGCCACAGCAAGGTGAAGATCGGCACCTGGGGAAATTTCGGGGCGTGGCCGATGCCGCCGTGGAAGGGATCGACCTCGCGGACCAGCCGGTCGGCGATCTGGTCGAGCATGGCGAGGTCGACCTCCCCCGCCGCTCGGTTCTCGGCCAGCTTGTCCAGCGCGTCTTTCAGCGCGGCGACGTTGCGGGTCACGTTCTCCGGCTTGTTGCGGTAGGTCTCCGCCACGCCGCGCAGCACGTCGGGGAAGCCGGGCCGCCCGTAGCGCGAGGCCGGCGGGAAGTAGGTGCCGCCCCAGAAGGGCTCGGCCTCCGGGGTCAGGAACATGGTCAGCGGCCAGCCGCCCTGCTGCCCCAGCATCGCCAGGGCCGACTGGTAGATCTGGTCGACGTCGGGCCGTTCCTCCCGGTCCACCTTGATGTTGACGAACAGCTCGTTCATCAGCCCGGCGATCTCGGGGTTCTCGAAGCTCTCGTGCGCCATGACGTGGCACCAGTGGCAGGCAGCGTAGCCGACCGACAGGAGCACCGGCTTGTTCTCGCGCTTGGCCCGTTCGAAGGCGTCGCGGCCCCAGGCCATCCAATGGACGGGGTTGTCCTTGTGCTGGAGCAGGTAGGGGCTGGTCTCCCGGCCAAGCAGGTTCGCGGGCATCGCAGGCGTTTCCGGTCTGTGGCGTGGTTGGGAATAAACTGGCGCGGCGGTGCCGTTGCGCCAGGGCTCCCTATCTGTATAGTGGGGCATGAGCCGAAGCGGCGCTCAACCCTTAATTTCCCGCGCACCGCGCGCCTTCCAAGGGAATGGGGCCATGAAAATCACCATCGACATCGACTGCACTCCCGAGGAGGCGCGCCACTTCCTGGGCCTTCCCGACGTGAAGCCC
>NZ_JAUQTX010000378.1:0-4253 GCF_059803775.1 Azospirillum sp. UFLA03-27
GCGTATAATCGTCGGCAGCGTCAGATGTGTATAAGAGACAGCCGGAATGGGGCGGGCCTGCAACCGGCGGGCGGTGTCTTCGGCCATGATCGGCGGAGCCTCGGGGGAGAGTTGAGAGTGTGCAGAACACGGCTGGACGCGGCGCGTTCCGGCGCGTCGGGTGCGATCGCCGCAAGACACCGTGACGATTGCGGTCGACGGCCTGTTTAAACCCGCGTGGTTATCTCGTCAGAAGGAGGGGGCTATGCGTAAGGTTGCTGTTCCGGTCCTGTCGGCGGTCGCGCTTTTGGCTTTGGGAGGCTGCGCCGAGACGTCGAGCTGGTTTGGTGGGGGAAGCGATCAGGCATCCCGCCCGATGTCCGAGCAATCGCTCCAGACCGCCTCGCGGATCGAGCCGCAGGCCATGCTGGGCAAGTCGGTCGTCGCCTATGACGGGCAGAAGGTGGGGCAGGTCGAGGACGTGCTGTTCAACCGCAGCAACCGCCCGAGCCAACTGGTGGTCTCCACCGGCGGCATCATGGGCATCGGCGGGCGCAACGTGGCGCTGGACATCGACAACGTCCGCTACAACCAGCAGCAGGACGCCATTGTGGCGACCCAGTTGACCAAGGACCAGTTCGCCAACCTGCCGGAGTTCCAGTATGGCGGGAACATGATCTCGCTCAGCCGCCAGAAGACCCCGCACTGAGCGGAGTCAGTCCTCCGGCTTGCCGGAGCGCAGACGCTTGATGTCGGACCGCTGACCCTTGGCCTCCAGGCGACGCTTCTTGGAGCCGAGGGTCGGCTTGGTCGGGCGGCGGCTCTTCGGGACCACCGTCGCGTCGCGGATCAGGTCGATCAGCCGCTCCCGCACGTCCTCGCGGTTGCGCAGTTGGCTGCGGTAAGTGTCGCCGACGATGATCAGCACGCCCGCCGCGGTCATGCGCGAGCCGGCCAGCCGGACCAGCCGGGCCTTCACGTCGTCGGGGATGTTCGGCGAGGCCGCCACGTCGAAGCGCAATTGCACCGCGCTGTCCGTCTTGTTGACGTGCTGGCCGCCCGGGCCGGAGGCGCGGATGAAGCTCTCCTGAAGTTCGCTCTCGTCCAGGCTGATGCGCGGCGTGACCCGGATCATCATTAAAATTCCACGATCATCAATCGGCCGCCGCCGTCACTCCTTCCTGCTCCTCCACCCCGAGGTCGAGAAGCGGGAGGAAGCTGGCGGGCTCCTGCGCGCCGGACAGCGCGTAACGCCGGTTGAAGATGTAGCAGGGCACCGCCTGAAGGCCGAGCTGTCGCGCCGTGGCGTCGGCGTTGAAGACCGCCGTGGTCTCCGCATCGCCATTCAGTAGATTTTTGATCTCCGTGAAATCGAAGCCCAGGCCGGCGGCGGTCGCGGCCAGCGTGTCGCGGTCGCCGATGTCCAGCCCGTCCACGAAATAGGCGTGGAACAGCGCGTCGGCCATCCGGTCGCCCAGCCCGTGGCGGGCGGCGATGCGGATCAGCCGGTGCCCGTCGAAGCTGTTGGGCGTGCGCCGGATGCGGTCGAGCCGCAGCGGCAGGCCGTCGCGCTCCGCCGTTTCCTCGACCACCAGATGGATCTGCCGCGCCCGCTCCGTGCCGCCGAACTTGGCCGCCAGATAGGCGCTGCGCTCCATCCCGCCCGGCGCCATGTCCGGGTTGAGCTGGAACGGCTGCCAGCGCAATTCCACCTGGACGCGGGGGCGATCGGCCAGCGCGCGGGCAAGCCGCCGCTTTCCGATGTAGCACCAGGGGCAGATCAGGTCGGCGTAGGTTTCGATCAGCATAGGCCCACTATCCCCCATTCCCACCCCGCCGCGCAACCGCCCTGCCCGTGGAGCGCCCTCCCGCGTTGGGCCAACCGCCTTTGCAACCCTTTGTTAACCCTTGCCGCCGGAGAGTCGCCCTGTTGCGCGGATGAGCGTCCGCGGCGGTCGGAGGGGTGTGGCGATGGCGAATTCCTATGTGGACGGCAAGGTGCGCGACGCGCTGGTGGCGGCCAAGGGGAGCCGGGCGACCGCGCAAAAACTACTGATGACCTGGGCGGTCGAGGACCCGCAACTCCTGCTGGGCATCTCACAGCCCTTCCTGAAGGCCATCGCCGCGGCGGCGATCGAGCGGGGCGTCCGCCCGTCGGCGCCCAGCCGGTCTGCGCCCGCGCAGCCGGGCCGGTCCCGTGGTTCCGCGGATTCGGCGCTGAGCAAGGAGGCGCTGGCCGACGTGCTGAGCCGCCTCGGCCGCGACCCCGGTGAGGACGCACCGGCGCCGCGCGGCCGCGCCGGTTCACCCGCTCCGGTCAAGTCCGCCACTATGGTGGTTCCCGCCAGCAAGGGCGGTCAGGGCGGCGTCACCCACGAGAAGGCGATGATGACCCTCGCCAAGGCTTTCGTAGCGAAGAAGATGCGCTGAGGAGAGGCCCCAGGCTTATTGCTCCGCCGCGGTCATCATCCGTTCGATCCAGCCCGGCTGCCGCGGTTCCGGCCGGATGTCCGGCGGCGGGCTCGCCAGTGCGGTGTGGCCGTTGCGGTGCGGGTCGGGGATGTGGTGGCAATCCACGTCGGCCAGAGTCTTGTAGCAATAGAGGCGGGAGCGGTCGACGTAGACCTTCTCCGGGCAATACTGTCCGGTTTCCGAGAAGGACACGGACGAGCAGTCGCGCCCGGTCGCCGCGGACACCACATGATCGCCGAGCGTCTTCTTGGTGCTGGTGACGGAGGCCAGATCGGCGCCGAGGCTGGCGACCATCATCGGCCCGCTGCAGGCGCCCAGAGGAAGGGCCACCAGCGCCAGCACCGCGATTGACTGAGCGAGCTTCATCACCCCTTGCACCCCGTCCCGTGTTCGAGTCCGATTCCAGGCGAACCTCATTAAGAAGCCGTGAATCAGCGCAGCAGCGTGCAGATTCGCGACCGGCACTGCACCAGCACGAAGGTGTCCTTGTCCTCCGTGCAGCCCACCTTGAACACGGTCTGGCCGGATCGGCCGGTGACGTAGCTCATCACCTCCACCTTGGCGGGCGTGCAGTTGCCCAGCGACTTGGCGGCCTCCTTCGCCTCGGCCTGTCCGGCGGAGACGTTGGCGGCCTGGGCTGTCGGCGACGCCGACAGGCACAGCGCGAGGGCGCCGAGGGCAGCGAGGCGGAGTGCGGTGACGCGCATGGCCGGGTCGGTGGGCTGGTGGGGGCTGAGGAAGTTTATGGCACGGGCGGCGCGAATTCGGTTGTGCAAAAGTGGTAACCGTGAACTCACACGTTATTTGTGGGTTCGGCGTGCCGATGGGACAGGAAGAAGCGCAGCATCTCCCGTGCGGCGTCCGGCCCCTGAGGATCGGTGTAGGTGCCGTCCGGGCTGCCGCCGGACCAGGCGTGGCCGCTACCCTGGACGATCCACTGCTCGAACAGCGCCGCTCCGTCGCGGTCCATGTGAACGGTGCGGGTGAAGCCGCGCCCGCCGGGTGCCTGCCCATCCTCGGTCTTCGCGGTCAGCCCCTCCGCGTTGGCGGTGGCCTGGGCCATCACATGGTCGCCGTTGCGCGGGTGCACGACCTTGTCCGCGTCGCCGTGGAAGACGATGGCCGGAACCACCGGAGCCCCGGCCGCCGGCCGCTGGCCGGGCGATGAGCCGGCCTTCATCGCCAGCAGGGCGGAGGGCACGCCGCTGGCCGAGCCGTAGGGCAGGCCGGAATGGATGCCCACCGCGGCGAACAGGTCGGGATAGGTCGCCGCCAGGACCATCGCGGCGGACCCACCCGCCGAAATCCCGGCGACGTAGACGCGCCGCGGGTCGGCCCCTTGCTCCGCCAGGACCTGCCGGGCGGCTCCGGCGATCAGCGCCGGTTCTCCGCGCTCGCGGCGCTGGTGGTCGGGGTTGAACCAGTTCCAGCACTTCTTGTCGTTCGCCGCGGGGGTCTGCTCCGGATAGAGGACGAGGCAGCCGGCCTCCTCGGCCAGCTGGTTCATGCGGGTTCCGACGGCGAAGTCCTCCGGCGACTGGGTGCAGCCGTGCAGCATGACCAACAGCGGACGCGGTCCCGCCGCCGCCCCCTCCGGCACGAACAGCCGGTAGGCGAGCGAGCCGGAGTCGCCGGTGAAGATCCCGGATTCCATCGGCTCCGTCACGGGTACGGGCTTCGGCGGGGGTGGGGGAACGGGCGCGCCGCGGCGGAACAGCTTTCCGGTCAGGCGGCGGAGGAAGGCTGCGGCGCGTTGCAGAGCCTGTCTCTTATACACATCTCCGAGCCCACGAGACTATAAC
>NZ_JAUQTX010000379.1:0-4197 GCF_059803775.1 Azospirillum sp. UFLA03-27
GTTATAGTCTCGTGGGCTCGGAGATGTGTATAAGAGACAGCCCCTACCCCCGCACGGGGTCCGGCACCGGGGCCAGCATGCCGGCGCTGACGAAGCTGCTGATTTCCGTGATGATCTCGTCCGGGTCGCCGGGGTTGCAGATGCCCGGCGCCAGCTCCTCCAGACGGTGGGTGTCGGAGAAGGCGTAGAGATAGGCGCCGATCATCAGCGTCATCCGCCAGTAGACGTCCCGCTCCGACAAATGCGGCAACGCTTCCTTCAGCGCGGCGGCGAAGATGCGGGTCGAGGCGTCGTAGGCCTCGTTGCGCAGCTTGTAGGAAATCTCCGGCGGTTCGGTGTGCAGCCGGGCCTGGAGCCGCATGAAGGTGCGGCCCCCCTCCGTCTCGCGCATGGCCAGCGCCGGCATCAGGAAGGCGTAGACGATGTCGCGCACCGGCGGCGGCGCGGGGCCGCGGCGCAGCGCCTCCAGCCGCTCCATGCGCTCGTCGGCGATCTTCCGGCCGCGGCGCAGGAAGACCTCCTCGAACAGCCCGTGCTTGGACCCGAAATAGTAGCTGATGAGGGCCTGGGTCACCTCGGCCCGGTCGGCGACGTTGCGCAGGCTGGTGCCGGCGTAGCCGAGGTTGGCGAACTCCAGCTCCGCCGCGTCCAGGATCTGGTCGCGCACGTTGCTGGTGCCCTCCGGACGGCCCGGCCCGGCCCGGCGGCCGCGCGCGGGGCGGCCCCGCGCCGGTCCGCTTTCCGGCGCGGTGTCGGCGACGGGCGCGCTGTCCTGGACTTTGCTCATCGGTCGGCTCATCTCACTCCCGGCGGCACTCTTCGGATGGAAAGTCTAACATGGTGCAACGCCTGATCCTCTTTTCAACCCTGACCGCGTCTCACAAGGCGAGAATGCGCTCCGCCGGAACCACGTCGCCGTATTTCTGGCCGATGTCGAACAGGTTGGCCTCGTGCGGCGCCAGGGCGCGGTCGCCCACGCAATCGGCCATGACGACCGGGCGGAAGCCGTGGCACATGGCGTCCACCACGCTGGCCCGCACGCAGCCGCTCGTCGTCGCTCCGGCGATCAAGAGAGTCTCGACGCCGCGCTGTGTCAACCACGGCGCCAGCCCGGTCCCGAAAAAGGCCGAGGGAACCGTCTTGCGCACCACCAGCTCCCCCGGCACCGGGGTCAGCTCCGGCACGATGGCGCTGATGGCGGCGTGCTCGGTCAGGGTCTGCATGCCCGGCACCTTGATGGAGAAGACGTTCCCGTCCGATCCGTCGTCGGCGTAAACGATCCGGCTGTGGGCGACGAACCAGCCGCGATTCCGGGCCTTCTCCAGCACCTGCGCCGTGCGGGCGATGGCCGGCGCGATGTTGCCGCCGCCGAACACCGCCGGGTCGGCGAAGCCGTTGACGAAATCGACGATCAGCAAACCGATCTGGCCCTGGATGCCCAGCGACCGGCCGAAGCCCTGCCGCTCGTAGACGGCCTGTTCCGAAACACTCATGCCAGTTCCTTTCCGGCGAGCAGCTTGCCCTCGCGGACGACCTCGCGCCCGTCCAGGCTGACCGTGCAGTTCCGCATGGGGATGTCGATGTGGCAGGCGGTGGTGCGCGACCCGCCCGCCTCGTTGTTGGGGCCGAGCGAGAAGAGGAAGTTCCCGGCGAAGGCCCGCGCGTCCATGCCCAGCGTCTGCTCGCGGTCGTAGAGGCCGAGCGTCGACCAGCGCGCCCGCGTCTGCGTGCCCCAGCCGATGTGGGAGATGGCGTAGGCCTCCGGGTCGGCGAAGGCGTCCATGTAGTCGTTCAGAAGATCGGCGTCCAAACCGCCGGTGATGGCGGTGACGTAGCCCTTCTCCACCGTCATCTCGATCTGCGAGGTCAGGTAGGACTTCATCGGCAGGAGGATGTCGCCCTTGTCGAGCACGATCCGCCCGCTCGCCTGCCCCTCGTTGGGGAAGGTGAAGCCGAAGCCGCTCGGCCAATGGTCCCAGCGCCCCGGCTCGTCGACGAAGCCGTATTCCTGCACCGTCGGGAACTCGCCGATGGGCAGGCGCAGGTCGGTGCCGGCGCGCGAGGTGACGTGCATCTCCTTCGCCGCCTTCAGCAGCGCGGTCGCCTCGCCGACGGTTGCCTTGTCCTCCAGGCTGGGCAGCAGGCGGACCAGCACCTCCGGCGGTTCGACGGCCAGCAGGATCTTGGTGCCGCTCTCCAGGATCTCCATCTGCTCCGGCGAGAAGAGGAGGGTCATCAGGTCCAGCACCAGATCGCTTTCCTTCAGCGCGGCCATGGCGGCGCGGTTTCCGGTCAGCGGGGTGGTGCCGAGATAGGCGAGGCTGTCGCGGCTGTGGGCGTGCTCCGCGTTCACCGGCGGCAGGTCCAGCCGGTTGACCCGCGCCCCCAGGGTGGAGGCGGCGATCAGGGCGGTGCGCAGGGTTTGCGGGTGGGTGCCGTCGCTGGTCAGGACGGTGACCACCTCCTGCGGCTTCAGCTTCGACAGGGTCAGAACATGGGTCCAGGCGCGGACCATATCGGCGTCACTGACGGGCATGATGCGTGTCCCTTTCCGGATGGGCGGTCAGACGGCGGTGCCGAGGAACGTGCCGAAGGCGCGGTAGAAGCCCTCTTCGTCGTCCCACGGGATCATGTGGCCGGCCCCCTCGACGCGGGTGACGGCCAGCTCGGGCTGGAGCTTGCGGATTTCCGCCTCCTCCTCCGGCCGGATCACGTCGCCGCGCCCGGCGGCGATCAGCAGGGCCGGACAGGGGATGCGCGGGAAGTCGGCGTGGATGTCGTCGGTCTGGAAGTCGTTGAAGGCGGTGACGATGGCCCGCTCGTCGCAGGTGTGCAGCCATTCGGCGCGCAGGCGGAGCTGTTCGTCCGTCCAGGTCGGGCAGAAGGGCCGCATGGCCTCCAGGTCGGCACCCTCGCGCATCAGGCGGATGGAATCCACGTACCAGGGAAGCTGCGCCGGGTAGGGGCGGCGGCCCGGCCCGGAGACCGGCGGATCGACCATGACCAGCCGCGCCGGGGCGGCGCCATGGCGGCTGACCGCGCGCAGGCCGATGCGCGCGCCCATGGAGTGGCCGACCAGCGCGTAGTCGCGCAGGCCCAGCGCCTCGGCGAAGGCCGTCACGTCGGCGGCCATGGCGTCCAGCCCGTAGTCGAGCGCGTCCGACGCCTCCGACAGGCCGCGCCCGCGCACGTCGAGCACGTAGGTGTCAAAGTTGCGCCCGAAGCGCTCCGCCACGAAGCCCCAGGTGACGGCGGGGCTGGTGATGCCCGGAACGATCACCACGGGACGCCCTTGGCCGCCGTAGCGCAGGTAATGCTGGCGGATGCCGTTGGCGCGGACGTTCGCGCCGTAGCGATAGGTGCTGCTGGTCATGGCATCCCCCGTCAATAGGCGCCGGAGAGCAGGGCGCCGGCCCCCGGAACGCGCGTCGGCAGGCCCAATGCCTTCAGCTTGGCGTAGGTGGTGGCGACGGCGGCGCTCAGCACCGGCTTGCCGGTCATCGCCTCGACCTGCGCGATGGCGGGCAGCGACGGCATCTGGACGCAGGCCGACAGCACGACGGCGTCCACCCCGGCGGTGTCCATGCCGGCGACGATCCCCGGCAGGCGGGACGGGTCGTGACGCCCGACCTCCAGATTGTCGGGGATCTCCAGCGCCTGCCAGTCGGCGACCTGCACGCCCTCATGCTCGATGTAATCGACGACGAGCTGGGCCAGCGGCTTCATGTAGGGGGCGACCAGGGCGATGCGCTTGGCGCCCAGCACATGCAGCCCGTCGACGAGCGCGCCCGCGCTGGTGATGACCGGGGCGGCCCCGCCATTCTCCACGGTGCGCCCGTGCAGCCGCTCCTGCGAGACGCGGTGGTAGCCCTTGCCCATGCTCATGATGGCGACGAGGCAGGCGTAGCCCAGCACGTCTACGCGGGCGTCCGACAGCTCCAGCGCGCAGCGGTCGGACTCGGCGTCCATGGCGGCGAGTTCCTCCTTCTTCACCGTCTTCATGCGCATGCGGCTGGAATGGAAGGTGAAGCGGGTGCCGTGCGCCAGCGCGTGGGCGGTCAGCATCGCCGGGATTTCCGTCTCCATGGTCGTGTTGGAGGAGGGGACGATCTGGCCGATGCGGTAGGTCTTGTTGGTCATGGTCGGTCCTTGGGGACTGTCTCTTATACACATCTGACGCTGCCGACGATTATACGC
>NZ_JAUQTX010000037.1:0-36116 GCF_059803775.1 Azospirillum sp. UFLA03-27
GCGTATAATCGTCGGCAGCGTCAGATGTGTATAAGAGACAGCCCCCACCCTGTTCGACAGCGTCTTCCTCGGCGGTTTCGAATGCTCGACGCACCGGCGGCACGACGGGCGCCGGCTTGACCTGATCGCGGCGACCGGCCACGACCGGCTGGCCGCCGAGGACTACCGGCACATGGCCGCCCACGGCCTGCACAGCGTGCGCGACGGCGTGCGCTGGCACCTCATCGAGACCACGCCGGGCCACTACGACTGGTCCAGCCTGCTGCCCATGATCCGAGCGGCGCGGGAGGCCGGGGTCCAGGTGATCTGGGACCTCTGCCATTACGGCTGGCCGGACGACATCGACATCTGGCGGCCCGCCTTCGTGGAGCGCTTCGCCCGTTTCGCCGGGGCCACCGCCGCCTTGCTGCGCGATGAGGGCGTTGGTGAGGGCGTGGAGACGCCCGCCTATTGCCCGGTCAATGAAATCTCCTACTGGGCCTGGGCCGGCGGCGACATGAAGCGCTTCAACCCCATGGCCGAGCGCCGCGGGGCCGAACTCAAGCACCAACTCGTCCGCGCCAGCATCGCGGCCATCGACGCGATCCGCGCCGCCGACCCGCGCGCCCGCATCGTCCAGGTCGATCCGGTCATCAATGTGCTGCCACGCCCCGACCGCAAGGGCGACGCCGGAGCTGCGGAGGAGGCTAGGCTGGCCCAGTACGAGGCGTGGGACATGATCGGCGGCTACGCCTGGCCAGGGCTGGGCGGCAAGCCCGAGTATCTGGACGTCATCGGCGTCAACTACTACTCCGACAACCAGTGGTTCCTGAAGGGCGGCACCATCGGACGCGACGACCCGCGCTACCGCCCCTTCGCCGACATCCTGGCGGAGGTCCACCAGCGCTACGGCCGCCCGGTCCTGGTGGCCGAAACCGGCGCCGAGGGCGACGCCCGCGTGCCCTGGCTCGACTATGTGACGGGGGAGGTGATCACGGCCTTGAAGGCCGAGGTGCCGGTGGAGGGCGTCTGCCTCTACCCGATCCTCGACTATCCCGGCTGGGCCAACGACCGCCATTGCGAGACCGGCCTCTACGGCCTGTGCGACGAGCAGGGTGGGCGTTGCCTGTATCAGCCGCTGGCCGCCGCGTTGGAGCGCGGACAGGCCCGCATCGGCGCGCTGCTCGGCCAGCCGCAATCCACCCGGCCGGAACTCCAGGCGGCTCAATGAGCGGTTCGAGCAAGGACACCATCCCGGACCGTCCCGGCCGCTTCCTGATGCGCTACATCCGGCGGCGGCCCTGGTCGTTCGGCGGGCTGTTCTCGGTGATCGTGACGGCGGCGGGCTGTGCGGTCGCCGTGCAGTACGGGATGAAGCTGCTGATCGACGCCATGGCCTCTCCCGACCGGGGGGCGGCGGATGTCTGGACTCCGCTCGGCCTGTTCCTCGGCTTCATCGCGGCGGAGAACGTGCTGTGGCGGCTGGGCGGCTGGCTTGGTTGCCGGACCGTGCTGGCGACCGGCGTCGACATGCGGCTGGACCTGTTCCGGCACCTGACCGGCCATTCGATGCGCTACTTCTCGACGCATCTGGCCGGGTCGCTGGGCAACCGCATCGCCGCCACCGAGAACGCCGCCACCACCATCTTCCGCACCCTGACCTGGAGCATCGTCCCGCCGGTCACCGATTTCCTGGGGGCGGTGCTGGTGCTGCTGACCATCCATTGGGGCATGGCGGCGGCGTTGGTGATGTTCGCCGTGGTGGTCGCCGTCGCCATCGTCGGGCTGGGGCTGCGCGGCCGGACGGTGCACCACGCCTTCGCCGAACAGTCCGCCCGCACCAACGGCGAGCTGGTCGACGTGGTGTCCAACGTCTGGACGGTGAAGGCCTTCTCCGCCCGCGGCCGGGAGCGCGAGCGCCTGCGGCAGGCCTTCACGGTGGAGGCCGGGGCGCACCGCCGGAGCTGGATGCATCTGGAGAAGACCCGCGTCGTCCATGACGTCTGCCTGTGGGTGATGGCCGGATCGATGCTGCTGTGGGCGCTCCTGCTGTGGCGGGACGGCACGATCACCACCGGCGATGTGGTGATCGTCAGCGCGCTCACCTTCCGCATCCTGCACGGCTCCCGCGACCTCGCCTTCGCGCTGGTCACCGCCACCCAGCAGGTCAGCGCCATTGATGAGAGCCTGCGGGTGATCGCCCGCCCCCACGACGTGCTCGACCCCGTTCCCGCCGAACCCGCCAAGCCCGGCGGCGGCGCCATCGCGTTCGAGCGGGTCTCCTACCGCTATCCCGAAGGGCGCAAGGTGCTGGAGGATTTCAGCCTGACCATCCCGGCCGGGCAGAAGGTCGGTCTGGTCGGCCCGTCGGGAGCCGGCAAGTCCACCATCATCAGCCTGATCCAGCGATTGGACGACGTGCAGCGCGGCGACATCCTCATTGACGGTCAGCCGCTGACCACGCTCGCCCAGGACGACCTGCGGGCCAAGATCGCGGTGGTGCCCCAGGACATCGCTCTGTTCCACCGCCCGATCCTGGAGAACATCCGCTACGGCCGCCCCGACGCCAGCGACGAGGAGGTGTTCGAGGCCGCCCGCCACGCCTTCTGCGACGGTTTCATCCGGCAGTTGCCGGAGGGCTACGGCACGCTGGTCGGCGAACGCGGCGTGCGGCTGTCGGGCGGGCAGCGGCAGCGGCTGGGCATCGCCCGCGCCTTCCTGAAGAACGCGCCGATCCTGATCCTCGACGAGGCGACCTCGGCCCTCGACACCCAGTCGGAGCAGGAGATCCAGGCGGCGCTGGCCGATCTGGCCCAGGGGCGGACGGTGGTCGCGGTGGCGCACCGCCTGTCCACGGTGTCGGCCTTCGACCGCGTGCTGGTCCTGGTGGACGGCCGCATCGCGGAGGACGGCCACCCCACGGAGCTGCGGCGGCGCGGCGGACTTTTCAACTCCCTGTGGCAGCTCCAGGCGCAGGGCTTCGCGGCGGAGTAAATGACGTCCCCCGCACCGTGGCGCGGAGGCCGCATCAGCCGGAACGGTTAGAGAAAACCGCCCTTCGACGAGCTATCTTTCCGGGCGTTGTGTGTTAAGACACCAGACGCAACCTCGCCTCGGCCCGAAAGCTCGATGAAAGCCACGACCGACGATAGCAGCCTTGAACATCAAACCCTTATTCCGTGCAAAATCCGCGGAGCCGGCGTATGACCGACCTGCCGGTGATTGGCGGCAACTTGGATTTCCTGTCCGGCGGGGGCGAGATGGGAGAGCGGATGCGCTCCCACGACTGGGCATCCACGGCGCTCGGCCCGCCGGAGGGCTGGCCGCAGAGCCTGCGCACCATCGTCAGCGTCGTCCTCTCCTCCCGGCAGGCGATGTTCGTGGCCTGGGGGCCCGAGTTGGCCTTCCTCTACAACGACGGCTATGTGCCGATCTTCGGGGCCAAGCACCCGGAGGCGCTCGGCCGTCCGTTCGCGGAGGTGTGGTGGGACATCTGGCACCAGATCAAACCGCTGGTCGACCGCACGCTGTCCGGCGAAGCCTCCTGGTACGAGGATCTGCTGATCCCGATGGAGCGCCGGGGCTTCCGCGAGGACGCCTGGTTCACCTTCTCCTACACCCCGGTGCGGGGCGAGGACGGGCGCATTCCGGGGATGTTCTGCGCCGTCGTCGAGACGACCGCACAGGTGCTCGCCGCCCGGCGCACCGCCTTCCATCTGGAGCTGGAATCCCGGCTGCGCCAGCTCTCCGACCCTTTCGCGGTGGCGGCGGCGGCGGCGGAAGCCCTGGGGCGCCACCTGGGAGCCAGCCGCGTCGGTTACGGCGTGATGGACGAGACCGCGCGCTTTTTCACAACGGAGCGGAACTGGACCGACGGCAGCGTCGATCATCAGGCCGGCACCCATGACCTGCTGAGCTTCGGACCGGAACTTCTGGACACGCTGCGCGGCGGCGGGACGCTGACCATCCACGACACAGCGACGGACCCGCGATTCGCCGAGCCGGACCGCCAGGCCGCCTTCGCGGCGCTGAACCTCGCCTCCACCGTCACCACCAGCCTGGTGAAGAACGGGCGGATGGTCGCGGCCCTCTACATCCACGACCGCAAGGCGCGGCGCTGGCACCCGGACGAAGTCCGGCTGGTCGAGGAGGTGGCAGAGCGCACATGGTCCGCTCTGGAGCGCGCCCAGGCCGAGGAGTCGCTGCGCCGCGCCAACGCCCGGCTGGCCGCGGAGGGGGAGCAGATGCGCACCCTGTTCCGGCAGGCGCCCAACTTCATGTGTGTGCTGCGCGGCCCGGACCATGTGTTCGAACTGGCCAACGACTCCTACCGGCAACTGGTCGGCGATCGCCCCCTGATCGGCAAGCCGGTGCACGAGGCCATGCCGGAGGTCGCCGGGCAGGGCTTCTTCGAACTGCTGGGCCGCGTCTACGACAGCGGGAAGCCCTTCGTCGGGCACGCCCTGCCGGTGCGGGTCGTCCGCCAACCCGGCGCGCCCGTCGAGGTACGCTTCATCACCTTCATCTACCAGCCGATCAAGGACGCCGACGGGCGGGTGACCGGGATCTTCTGCGAAGGCAGCGACGTCACCGAGGCCAAGCGGGCCGAGGACGCGCTGCGCGACCTGAACGCCACGCTGGAGCAGCGCGTCGCCGAACGCACCGCCGACCGCGACCGCATGTGGCGCCTGTCCACCGATGTCATGCTGGTGGCGCGCTTCGACGGCGCCATCAGCGCGGTGAACCCGGCCTGGACCAGCCTGCTGGGCTGGTCGGAGGGCGAACTGGCGACGCGCAACTTCTTGGACTTCGTGCATCCGGACGATCTGGAGCGCACGCGGGCCGAGGCGGCACGGCTGGGCGCCGGGCACACCACGCCGCGCTTCGAGAACCGCTACCGCCACAAGGACGGGCGTTATCTCTGGCTGTCCTGGGTCGCCGTGCCGGACGACCGCTTCATCCACGCCGTGGGCCGCGACATTACCGCCCAGAAGGAGGCCGACGCCGCCCTGCGGCAGACCGAGGAGCAGCTTCGCCAAGCCCAGAAGATGGAGGCGGTCGGCCAGTTGACCGGCGGCGTGGCTCACGACTTCAACAATCTGCTCCAGGCGCTGGAAGGCTGCCTGTCGATGATCGGGCGCCGCACGGAGGAGCCGCAGGTCCACGCCCTGCTCGACGCCGGACAGCAGGCGGTGGGGCGCGGAGCCAAGCTGGTGCAGCAGCTCATGGCCTTCGCCCGGCGCGACAGCCTGCGCCCGGAATCCATCGGCGTGCGTGACCGGATGCTCGCCATGTCGGCCCTGCTGGAACGGGCGCTGCGCGCCGACATCGCGCTGGATCTCCGCCTTGGCGACGATCTCTGGCCCGTCGAGGTGGACCCGACCCAGTTCGAGTTGGCGGTCATCAACCTCGCCGTCAACGCGCGCGACGCCATGCCGTCCGGCGGGCGGCTGACGGTGGAGGCGGTCAACACGGTGTTTCCTCCGGGCGATCCGCGGGGGGTGGAGGGCGAATTCCTGCACCTGTCCGTGTCGGACACCGGCTGCGGCATGCCCGCCGCGGTGGCAGCCCGCGCCTTCGAGCCGTTCTTCACGACGAAGGACCTCGGTAAGGGGACGGGGCTGGGGCTGGCCCAGGTCTACGGCCTCGCCCGGCAGGCCGGCGGCACCGCCTGGATCGACAGCGCGCCGGACCGCGGCACGACGGTGCATCTTCTGCTCCGCCGCTCCGCCGTGACTCCGGCGGTGGAGCCCGCCCTGCCCGCCGCCATCGTGCCGCCGTCGGTTGGCGCGCGGCGCCACGGCCGCGTCCTCGTGGTGGAGGACGATCCCATCGTCGCCATGACCGTCAGCACGGCGCTGGAGGACGCCGGGTTCGCCGTGCTGTCCGCCGCGAACGCCGAGGAGGCGCTGCCCCACCTGGCGGACGACGGGGTCGACGTGCTGCTGAGCGACGTGGTGATGCCCGGTGGGATGAGCGGCATCGACCTGGCCCGCGAAGCCCGCGAGCGGCGACCCAGCCTGCCGGTCATCCTGGCGACCGGCTACAGCGAGGACATCGCCCGCGCCACCGGCATCCCGGTGCTGGCGAAGCCCTATCGGATCGACGAACTGGTCGGGCGGATCGACGCGATCCTGATGGGCCAAAACGAGGAATAAAAAGGTCGGGGAATAAAAAAGGCGGAGCCCCCAGGGGGACTCCGCCTTGGCCGGTCGCGATCCGGTTGGTCAGATGTGGTCGGAGGACAGGATGGCCTCGGCGTCGCCGCCGGTGCCGCGGCCCGGCAGGACCGCGTTCAGGACGACACCCATCAGCGCCGCCAGCGCCATCGAGGAGACGACGAAGCCGCCGTCGCCGAACTTCAGCGACGCCCCGCCAATGCCGATCACCAGGATGGTCGAGGAGATCAGCAGGTTGCGCTTGTCGCCCAGATCCACCTTGCCTTCGATCAGGGTGCGGATGCCCGAGGACGCGATGACGCCGAACAGGGCGATGGACACGCCGCCCATCACCGCCGTGGGGATGCTGGACAGGAAAGCCGACAGCTTGCCCACGAAACCCAGGATGATGGCGAGCGTCGCCGCCCCGCCGATCACCCAGACGCTGAACACGCGGGTCACCGCCAACACGCCGATGTTCTCACCGTAGGTCGTCGCCGGGGGACCGCCCAGCGCGCCCGCCACCATGGTCGCCACGCCGTCGCCGAACACCGAGCGGTGCAGGCCCGGATCGGCGATGAAGTTGCGGCCGACGACGCGGCTCAGCACGATCTGCCCGCCGATGTGCTCGGCGATGGTGACCAGCGCCACCGGCGCCACCAGCAGGATCATCGCCCAGGCCGAGACGCCCTCCTTCATGCCGGAGAACAGCAGGTGGAAGTCGGGCATCCGCAGGAAGGGCGCCGCGGCGACCGGTCCGAAGTCCACCATGCCGAAGACCACGCCCAGCGCATAGCCGGTCAGGATGCCCAGCAGGATCGGCACCACCGTGAAGAAGCCGCGCAGCACGATGGAGTAGAGGAAGATGCTGCCCAGCGTCGCCAGCGCCAGCAGGAAGTGCGGCAGGCTGTACTCGCCGCCGCCGGCGGTGTTCTGGGCCATGCCCACGGCGACCGAGGCGAGGCCGAGGCCGATCACCACGATCACCGGCCCGACGACGATGGGCGGCAGGATGGCCAGCAGCCAGCGCACGCCGAAGGCGCGGATCAGCAGGGCGACCGCCACATAGACCGCCCCCGCCGCACAGGCCCCGACCAGCGCGCCGCCGGTCCCGCCGATCTGGGTGGCGGCGACGATCGGGCCGATGAAGGCGAAGGAGGAGCCCAGATAGGCGGGCAGCCGCCATTTGGTGAAGGCCAGATAGATCAGGGTGCCCAGACCGCTGGTGACGAGCGCCACCGACGGGTCGAGACCGGTGAGGATCGGCACCAGCACGTTGGCGCCGAACATGGCGAACAGGTGCTGGAGGCTGAGCAGGAAAAAGGTGGCCGGGGGCGGACGGTCGTGGACGTCCAGCACCCGGTCGCGCGGGGCTGTCATGAACTGCGGTTCCCGTATCGGTGGTTGCGCGGCAAGGGTTACTCCGCGACGGCCTGCCCGGTCAAACGCCACCATGCGGAATTTTTCGGCACAAGGCCCCCACGAGGCCCGGGGGCACCGTCATAGGCGTGAAATCATTCCTTCGTTGCCTCACCATAGACCATTCGTTAGTATGATGTTTGATAAAAATTCCCGTGAATGGACATGAGACTGCGTTCCCGCACGCGATGCGGGTTTGAGCGCTTGCCTTTAGAGTGATTGACCGCATGGCCGACGAACTGTTTGCACAACTTTCAGACACCCTTTCGTCGGCGAAGACGGTGGAGGAGCTGACGCGGCCCCTGCTGTCGCTTCTGGAGCTGGTGACGGAGCTGGAGGCCACCTACCTCACCCGGATCGAGCTGGAACACGGCATCCAGCGCATTCTCTTCTCCTGCAACACCAAAACCCTGACCATTCCTGAAGGGCTGGCCGTTCCGTGGGAGGGCACGCTGTGCAAGCGGGCGCTCGACGAAGGGAAGCTCTACACCGACGACGTGCCCAACTGCTGGGGCGACTCCGAGGCAGCGGCGGCGCTGGGCATCCGCACCTATGTCAGCACGCCCGTCCATCTCGACGACGGCAGCCTGTTCGGCACGCTCTGCGCCGCCAGCTCGGAGCAAAAGCCGCTGACGCCCAAGGGAGAGCAGGTGCTGCGCCTGTTCGCCTCGCTGATCGCCCTTCACATCCAGCGCGAACAACTCCTGACCCAGTTCCGGGAATTGAACGCGGCGCTGGAATCCTATTCCTACACCGACGCGCTGACCGGTCTGCCGAACCGGCGCGCCGTGGTCGCGGAGTTGCACCGGCTGTTCGCCATGGCCGAGCGGGCCGGCCAGAGCGTGCTGATCGGCTTCATCGACCTGGACGGCTTCAAGGCCATCAACGACACCCATGGGCACGAGGCGGGCGACGAATTCTTGACCGAGGTGGGGCGGCGCATCGGCACGGGGCTGCGGGCGGGCGACACGCTGGGCCGGCTGGGCGGCGACGAGTTCATCATCGTCGGCATGGGCGCCACGCCCGGCGCCGAGGGGGATGACGCCGCCGACGCTCTGCGCGAGCGGGTGACACCGCTGATCCGCGGCGCCTACCGCCTGGGCGGTTGCGCCTTCGACTATCCCGGGGCGAGCGTCGGGGTGGTCAGCGCTGACCCCGGCACCACGACGCCCGACGACGCGCTGCGCGCCGCCGACGCCGCCATGTATGTTCAGAAGAAGACTCGGCGGGCCGCCCGGGCCTGAGGCCCAAGCCAGACGCCGCCCGCGGCGATTGCCGGCGCCTTACGGGCCGTTGGCCACGCTCCAGGGGTCGGGAGCGGTCACCTCGTAGGGCTGGGCGATGCCGCCCATCGACAGCGCATGGACCGAATTGCTGGTGAAGCCGCAGGCCTGTTCCGGATTCACGGCGGCGTTGGGACGGACGGCGTAGGGCCGCGGGGCGTCGGGCGACACCGAAGTGGCCTTGGTGCGCACGACCAGCCCATGGCCCGTCGGAACGCTCTGCTCCACCCAAATCCAGAGAACGTCCGGGTTGTCGCGGAAGCGGGCCAGCAGGGTGGACAGCGCCTCCGTGCAGGCGGCGTGGTCGAGCTGGTGGGCGCCGCGATCGATGATGGCCGAGGCCGGCCCGGACGAGGACGCGTCCGCGGGATTCCAGGTGAACGCCATGAGGCCGGACAGAGCGATGCCAGCGATGGAGGTTCCCCAGAGAACCCCGGCGTCGAAACCGGAATCACCGTGACGGCTGGAATGATCGCGCATCGTGGCCCCTCTACAAAACACTCAACCGCGGCAACCGGCGTCTGCAGTGTCCCCGTCTGTTTGACAGGAACGCAGGCCCGTGACCTTGATCCAGAACAAGCATTTTATAATGCTCGTCCGGTTCATTGCTTATTGTGCACCGCAACATCTGCCCGTCAACACCCACCGGAAGCATGGCAGGGCTGATTCCGCGCGCTTTCACGCCCGCGTGGCGATGAACGCGGCAATTTGCCGCTCCTCCGTGCCGGAGCACCGTGACGACCAGCGGATGCGCCGTCGGCCGGCAGGCTCCCAGACAACGGTCCCGGCGGCGACATGGTTCCCGTCGCCGTCCGATTCGCCAACAAAGTCAGTTGGTTATACTTACGCACATTCAGGATTACAAACGAAGCCCGTCCTTCAATCCCAGGCCCCGCAGAACGATTGCGAACGCGCGGATGCCATTCCCTTTCACCCGCGCCGCCGCCGCGCGCTATGGTGCGCCCGGCGACCGGTGGACCGGCAAGAGTCCGGGGCGCCCGCAAGACGAGCACAAAGACAAAGAGCACGAGAACCGGAAGGGACGAGCATGAGTGACGAGACCCCCAGCCGCCGCGCCGCCGCGGCCTTCGCCCAGACCGCGGACACCGCGACCCCCGTCGCCTTCGCCGATCTGGTGGCCCTTCTGGAGCGCATCTTCCGGCGCCACGGCGCGTCGGAGCGGGTGGCGGCGATCCTGGCGGAGAACTGCGCGTCCTGCGAGCGCGACGGCTCCACCAGCCACGGCGTGTTCCGCATCCCCGGCTATGTGGGCTCGCTGAAGAGCGGATGGGTGGACGGGCGGGCCGAACCGACGGTGGAGGAGGCCGGTCCCGCCTTCCTGCGCGTCGATGCCGCCAACGGCTTCACCCAGCCCGCCTTCCTGGCCGCCCGCGACCGTTTCCTGGAGATGGTGCGCGACAACGGCGTCGCCGTGATGGCGATCCGCAACTCCCACCATTTCAGCGCCCTGTGGCCGGACGTCGAGCCCTTCGCGCGGGAGGGGCTGGTGGCGCTCTCCTTCGTCAACAGCTTCGCCTGCGTCGTGCCGCCGGGCGGCAAGGCCGCCGTCTACGGCACCAACCCGATGGCCTTCGCCACCCCGGTGGCCGGCGGCGACCCGATGGTGTTCGACCAAGCGGCCAGCTCCATGGCCAACGGCGACGTGCGCATCGCGGCGCGCGAGGGGCACACCATCCCCGCCGGCTCCGGCGTGGATCGCGACGGCAAGCCGACCACCGACCCCAAGGCCGTCCTCGACGGCGGCGCCCTGCTGCCCTTCGGCGGTCACAAGGGCGGCTCCATCGCCTTCATGATCGAGGTTCTGGCGGCGGCGCTGACCGGCGGCAAATACTCGCGCGAGGTCGATTGGTCGGCCCATCCCGGCGCCGAGACGCCCTGCACCGGCCAGCTCTTCATCGTCATCGACCCGGAGCGCGGCGGGACCGGCGCCTTCGCCGACCGCGTCGCCGGCCTCATCGGGAACGTCAAGGAGGCGGGGCAGGACCGCATGCCGGGCGAGCGCCGCTACGCCCGCCGCGCCCGCACCCTGCGCGACGGCATCCCGCTGGCCCCCGCCCGGCTGGCCGAGCTGCGCGCCCTGGCCGGCGACGCCTGATACCGAAGGCGTTTGATGGCCTCCATCAAACGCCTTCGGTTCAAACCCGACAGCACATGGCGCAGCCATGTGCGAAAGGGTCATACGGCCGGCCGATCATGGAACTGTTCATGCGCTGGCCGTATGACGCCCCTTCCCCCCTTCAAACCCGGTCGGTTCCCGCCATGACGACGCCCACCATCGCCACCCTGTCCCGCCAGCTCGACGACGGCGCCACCACCAGCCGCCGGCTTGTCGACGCCGCCCTCGCCGCCATCGCGGCCGGAGGCGAGGAGGCGCGCAAGACCTACACCGCCCTGCACGCCGAGCCGGCCCGCGCGGCGGCGGACGCCCAGGACCTGCTGCGCCGGGCCGGGCAGCACCCCTCCCCGCTGGCCGGCCTGCCGATCTCGGTCAAGGACCTGTTCGACGAGGCCGGGCACGTCACGCGGGCCGGGTCGCGGGCGCTGGAGGGCGCCGCCCCCGCCGACCGCGACGCCGACGCGGTGGCCCGGCTGCGCGCCGCCGGGGCGGTGGTGGTGGGGCGGACCAACATGACGGAGTTCGCCTTCTCCGGCGTCGGCATCAACCCGCATTACGGCACCCCCGGCAACCCCGCCGATCCCGCGCGCATCCCCGGCGGCTCGTCGTCGGGCGCCGGGGTGTCGGTGGCGGCCGGCCATGTCCCGCTGGCGCTGGGCACCGACACCGGCGGCTCGGTCCGCATCCCGGCGGCGCTGTGCGGCATCGTCGGCTTCAAGCCGACGCAGCGCCGGGTGTCGCTGCGCGGCGCCCTGCCGCTGTCCTGGTCGCTGGATTCCATCGGGCCGCTTGCCCGGACGGTGGAGTGCTGCGCCATCGCCGACGCCGTCCTGGCCGGCGAGGCGGAGTGGGTGCCCCCGCCGGTC
Organism: Azospirillum sp. UFLA03-27; assembly: GCF_059803775.1. Lineage (NCBI taxonomy): Bacteria > Pseudomonadati > Pseudomonadota > Alphaproteobacteria > Rhodospirillales > Azospirillaceae > Azospirillum > Azospirillum sp. UFLA03-27. The sequence continues at coordinate 11,843 of NZ_JAUQTX010000037.1, forward strand.
AGGCTGGCCGGGCTGCGCTTCGCCGTGCCGCAAACCGTGGTCCTGGATGGCATGGAGGACGCGGTGGCCGCCGCCTTCGACGCCGCCTGCCGCCGCCTGTCCGAGGCCGGGGCGCGCATCATCGACATCCCCATGGCGGAGCTGGCGGAAGTCGGCCCGGCCAACGCCAAGGGCGGCCTGCCCGCGGCGGAGGCGGCCCACTGGCACCGCGATCTGCTGGCGGAGAAGGGCGACCTCTACGATCCCCGCGTCCGCGTGCGGATCGAGCGCGGCCGGACCATGAGCGCCGCCGATTACATCGAGGTCACTCAGCGCCGCGCCGACCTGATCGCCCGCACCGACCGGACCACGGCGGACTACGACGCGCTGCTGATGCCGACCGTGCCGCTGCTGGCGCCGCGCATCGACGCCTTCGCCGATGATGCGGAGTTCGCACGGCTGAACCTGCTGCTGCTGCGCAACTGCGCGCTGTTCAATTTTCTGGACCGCTGCGCCATCAGCCTGCCGATGCAGCGCGCCGGCGACCTGCCCAGCGGCCTGATGCTGGTCGGCGCGGCGGGGGCCGACCGCCGTCTGCTGTCCATCGCCGCGGCGGTGGAACCGGTGGTGGGCGCCTGACGCGAGGGGGGCGGCGCAACCGCCCCTCCCAAGAGGCCCCCATCAAAACCCCAAGGCGCAGCCGTCCTTGCGGTGGTCCGAGCCGGCGATCAGCAGGCCGGCCGCGTGGTCGATCCAGATCGCCTGCCCACCGCCCATCGCCTCGTCCCGGCGGACCACCGCGTGGCCGCGGCGCGCCAGTTCCGCCGCGGTGTCCTCCGCCACGGTGGGTTCGATCTCCAGAACGCCGTTGAAGGCGAAGCTGCGCGGCTGGTCGATGGCGGTCTGGACGTCCAACCCGCGGTCGAGCAGCGCCGATACGAAGGCGCCGTGCCCGGCCGCCTGATAATGGCCGCCCATCACGCCGAAGGGGCAGACCGCGCGCCCGTCCTTGCGGATCAGGCCGGGGATGATGGTGTGCAGCGGGCGGCGGCGCGGCGCCAGGGCGTTGGGGTGCCCCTCAGTCAGGCGGAAGGAGGTGCCGCGGCTGTGCAGGAGGACGCCGGTCGCCGGGTCGAGCTGCACGCTGCCGAAGCTGTGGAAAATCGAGTTGATGAAGGAGATGGCGTTGCCGTCGCGGTCGACCACGCTGAGGCAGACCGTGTCCTTGTGCTCCGCCTCCGTCCACAGCGCGGGGGGCTGGGCGCGGGCCGGATTGATGCGGCGGCGCAGCGCCGCCGTCGCCTCCGCGGACAGCAGCGCCGCGGCGGCGTCCGGTCCGCCCTCCCCCACCAGGACGTCACGGTGGTGGTAGGCGAGCTTGGTCGCCTCGGCCTGCAGATGGTGGCGGTCCGCGTCGCCGACCGACGGCGACAGGTCGAAGCCGCCCAGCGCGTTCAGGATCATCAGCGCGGCGAGGCCCTGGCCGTTCGGCGGGCACTCGAGAATCTCATAGCCGCGGTAGTCGGTCGCGATGGGCGTCACATACTCCGCCCCGTCCTGCGCCGCCACGAAGTCGTCCAGCGTGTGCAACCCGCCGCGGGCGCGCAGGAAGCCGACCAGCGACTCCGCCGTCGCCCCCGTGTAGAAGGCCGCCGCCCCGTGCGCCGCGATGTCGCGCAGCCGCTGGCCGAGCAAGGGCTGGGCATGGCGTTCCCCGGCGCGCGGGGCGCGGCCACCGGGCAGGAAGACGGCGCGGCAGCCCTCGTCCGCCGCCAGAAGGGGGACCGCCGCCGCCCAATCCCGGGCCACCCGCGGGGAGACGCCGTAGCCCTCCTCGGCGTAGCGGATGGCGCGGAGGAAGATCCGGTCGAGCGGAAGCCGCCCGTGGTCGGCGTGCAGCCGCGTCCAGGCGGCGACGGCGCCCGGCACGGTGACCGCGTGGGCGCCGTGGCGCGGGATCTCGCCGGTGACGCCCAGCACGGCCAGACGCTCCACGCTCGCGGCGGCGGGAGCGCGCCCGCTGCCGTTCAGGGCGACCACCGGCCCGTTCGCCGGGGCGTAGAGGGCGAAGGCATCGCCGCCGATGCCGGTCATGTGCGGCTCGACCACGCATTGCACCGCGACGGCGGCGATGGCCGCGTCCACGGCGTTGCCGCCCGCCGCCAGGATCTCAAGGGCCGCCGCGCTCGCCAGCGGGTGCGAGGTGGCCACCGCGGCCTCCGCCGCCACCAGCGCCGACCGTCCGGGCCGGCAGAAGTCACGCATCACGATGGAAGCCTCCGGACCGGGGAAGAGGATCAATGGGGGCTGCGGCGCAGGGGGACCACGCGGCGTCCCCGCACCTCCGGCTCTTCCGCGCCGTGGGCGTGCACCTTCTTGAGTTGGATGACGTAACGCTCGGCGCCGTTGACCATCACGGCGATGACGGTCGGCCCGTTCGCCCAGTCGCTGGGCACGAGGTGAAGTTCCTTGATGCGCGCGGTTCCGGCGGTCAGCTCCGCAAGGTCGAGAACCTCGTCCCCGGCGCGAAACCCCAGATATTCATCAACGATCATGGCGTCCGGCGGCAGTGTCTTGGCGGCAGTGTTCCCAAGCCTACCAGCACCGCGGGCGGCGGGCCACCGTACAGGCCGCCGCCCGGCGCTTTTTCATAGAAGACCTTACGGACGGCGCGTCAGGTGGCAAAACGAGTCATATGGCAAAACGAGTCATATGATTGTCCCAGCGGAAGTCGGCCAGCCGCAGGCCGTCGCCCGGCAGGTCCGGCGCCGCGCCGACGGTCCGGAGATTGCCCAGCCCGCTGCTCGCCAGGAAGCCGTCGCCGTCCGGGGCAATGCCGCAGCCGTCGGGCAGCGCCGCCGACCCCAGCCACGCGCCGGTGGCGTCGTCCCACAGCCCGATGATGCCGCCCTTGGGCGAACTGGCCGCGACCTTGCCCTTGTCGGCGGCGACGCTGCCGATGTAGCCCTCGAAGCGGGACAGCTCGTCGTCCGGCGTCTCGAACAGGCGCACCGCGCCGCCACCCGGACGGTGCGTGCCGGTCAGCGGCTGGAGCATGCCGACGGGCCGCTCGTCCTGCGCGCCGAAGGCAATGCCGCCGTCGGCCAGAGCGGCGATGTGGCGGATGCCGAGATTCGCGTGCTCCTCCGGCAGGCGCACCTGATCGAGCAGCTTCCCGCTCGCCACGTCGACGTAGGTGATGGAGGAGTCCATCTCGTCCAGGTTCAGCTTGGCCCGACCGGTGTCAGGGTGGGTGATGACGCCGCCGTTGCCGACCGCCAGGACCGTGCCGTCCGCGATCATCAGAAGCTCGTGCGGTCCCAGCCCGTGGGTCGGCATCGCGCCGACACGGCGGTAGCCGTCCATCGCGTCGTAGACGCCGATCGACCCGGTCTCGCGCGGCACATCGTCCTCCGCCACGTAGAGCAGCCGCCCGTCGGTGGAGAAGGCGCCATGGCCGGTGAAGCGGCGGTCCTCCGGCGCGCGGATCACCGGCCCCGGGTGCCCGTCAACCAAGGACAGCGGCATGAACCAGCGCCCCGGACGGCGGGCGAAGGCGACCGCCTCGGCCCGCGTCGGGTGCGGGACGATGCCATGGGCGCGGCCCGGAGTCGGGGTGGTGAAGCGCACGCCGCCCGCCCCGTCCAGCGCCGCCACGCCATACTCCGGCGATGCCGTCGCGGTGGCGTAGGCGTTGAGGAACAGCGTGCCCCCCGCGGTCTCCGCCCGCGCCGGCCCCAGGAGGGCACCAAGCAGCCCTCCTCCAAGCAGGCCGCCGCCAATCAGCAGCAGGGTGCCCCGGCGGGTCGCGTCCATCGCTCAGTCTCCATCCAGTTCATTGAAGCCGATGCTGATGTCCAGCAGCGGCGCCACCGTGCCGGTCAGCAGGTTGCGCAGGTCCTTGGCCCGTTGCAGGGTGGCCTCCACGGTCTTGCGCTTGGCCGGATCGGTGACGGCGACGTTGATCGGGGCGGGGATCGCCTCGGCGGCGCGGATCGCGGCGGTGAAGCCCTCCTCCAGCGCGCGGCGGGCCTGGGTCCCGGCGTCGCCGGCGGGCAGCGGCGCGGTCAGGCCGGGACCGCCGCCCTCGCCCAGCAGCAGCGCGCGCAGCGCCTCCAGGTTGATGCGGACGTTGCGCGCCGACTGGCCGCTGCGCAGCGCCTCGGCCACCGCGGGCTTGGCTTCCCCGGCGTTGGGGCCGAGCGGCGCCAGCAGCTTCTGGTCGGCGACCACCTGCAGGGCGGTGAGCGCCCCGGTGAACAGGACGTTGACCGCGGACCCGGCGCCGGGGCCGAGCGCGGTCTGTTCCCCGGCGGTCAGCGGCGCCTCCAGCGCCTTCCAGCCGTCGCGGACCTCGCGGGTGATGGCGAGGACGTTCTGCGCCACCGCGGCGGCCAGCGCGCCGCGGAAGCGTCCGGCCTCATCCCCCTGGAAACCAGCGGCGGTGACGCCCTCGTCGAACAGCAGCCGCTCCAGCGCGGTCAGCCCCTGCACCGCGGCGCTCTGGCGGGCCAGCCCGCCCGGCTCCAGCAGCTTCGGATCGCGGGCCTTGAGCATGGCGAGGATCTGGCGCTGCACCACCCCGGCCCGCTCCGGCCAGAAGGCGATGCGGTCGGCGCGCAGCTCCATCGACAGCGGGCCGGCGCGCAGGTGCTGGACGCCGGCCCAAGCCTCGTAAACGGCGCGGTGGGCGGCGCGGCAGCTTTCCAGCCCGTCCGCCGTCGGCGCCGCGGTGAACTGGGCCAGCCGCTCCGCGTAGATGCCGGCGGCACCGGCCAGCGCGTCGAAGCGCGGCAGGGCGTGGGTTCGGACCAGACCGCCCAGCACGGCGGCGTCCCCCGCCGGCTCCCGCGCCGCCAGGGCGAGCTTGCCCGGCAGGAGGATCGACAGGGCGGCGGCCGACATCAGGCCGATCATGCGGCGGCGTTGCATCTCATCACCTATGCCATTCAAACCGTGTGGACTTTAGAGCCCCAGAACGAAACGCACCAACTTTTCGCGGTCGCCGCGCGGCAGGGCCATGAAGGCGCCGCGCGCCCTGTCCGCCTCGCCGCCGTGCCAAAGGATGGCCTCGGTCACGCTGCGCGCCCGCCCGTCGTGGAGCAGGGCCAGTGTGCCGTCGGACTCCGCCAGCCGCTTCATCCCCCACAGCGGCGTCGTGCGCCAGTCGCGGCCCCGCGCCTCGCCCATCGCCACGCCGTCGGCCAGATCCTCGCCCAGGTCGTGGAGAAGCAGGTCGCTGTAGGGGAAGATCGTCCGGCGGGACAGCGCGGGATGCGCGGCGTCTTCCGCCGTGGTGAAGGAGGGGCGGTGGCAGGACGCGCAGCCGGTGGCGGCGAACAGCGCGCTGCCCGCCGTGTCATGCGGCGCCTCCAGCCCGCCGTCGGGCGGCAGGGTGCGCAGATAACCGTCGATCAGCCCGATCACCGTGGAGGGGATCTCCAGCCCCTCATACTGCGGGGAGTCGCCGTGCGGGGCGTTCCGGCATTCGGTCTGCGCCGGGGTGCAGTCGCCCCAGGGCTCGGGATAGGCCGGGGTCGACATGCCGATGTCGAGGCTGAAGGCCTCAGAATTCTGGCGGTGCAGCGTCGGGTGGACGGCCTTCCAACCGAAGCGGCCGAGTTGCCGTGTGCCCTCCGGCGCCACCCAGTTGGGGCGTCCGGCGATGCCGTCGCCGTCGCGGTCCTCCGGATCGGCGCCGGACAGGATGTCGGCCTCGGGAATGCGCTCCAGCAGGCCCATGCCGCGCACGGACGGGGCGATGCGGGCGGAGATCGCCGTTGCCTCGGCCAGCGGTCCGTAATTGAGGTCGGTGACGGTCACCAGCGGGCGGCGCAGCGTCGCCGTGTCGCCGTCGGGGAATCGCACCGTCTCCTCGCGGTAGGTCAGGACGGGCTTGCCCTCGATGGCGAAGCCGAGCACCGCGTTGGTCTGGATCTGCCGCCCATAGACGGGATCGCCACTGAGCTTCAGCGCGTAGCCGACGCCGCGGTCGTCGGGCGTATCGGGGTCGGGCGGGCGCCCCTGACGGGCCGCCGGATGGCAGGCGGCGCAGGAGCGGGCGTCGTAGAGCGGACCCAGCCCGTCGTTGGCGTGCGTCACCGTGGGGGCGCTGACCCACATCCTCCGGAACAGCTTTTCGCCGATCCGGGCGTCGAGGTCGCCCGCCACCGCCGGCAGGGCCGGCAGCAGAGCGAGCAGGAAGGCGAGGCGGGCTTTCATCGGTCGGGCGGGCATCGGTCGGGCGGAGTGCCCCATTTCATAAAGACGAAAAGGCCGGGCTGCGGTCCCTCCCCCGCGCGGGCGGTCGGCGGGGAGCGGACAACGCCGCCCCACGCGGGAAAGAGGGACCGCAACCCGTGGCCCGCCGGCTTACTTGCCGACGGCCGACGGGTTGTCGAGGCTGTCCGAACCGGCCAGCTCGACCGAGACGCCCAGGGCGGCGACGACGCCTTCCAGGGCCTTCTTCTGGTCGACCAGACGGTCCACCGCGGTCGAAATGATCGCGTTGCCCTCGGCGTTGTCGGTGCCGATCATCTGATCGTAGGCCATCTTGCCGCTGTCGGCGGTGTCCTTCATGACCTTCATCGCGGCGGTGGTGGCGGTCATCGCCTCCTTCACCTTGGCGTCGGCCTCCGGCGCGGTGGCGGCGACATACTGCGACAGCGACGGGCCGGTCACGACCTTGCCGTCCACGCGGGTGTAGCGGCCGCTGTAGACGTTGACCATGCCGATCTGGTCGTAATAGTGTGAGTTGTGGGTGTTGTCGGAGAAGCAGTCATGCTCCTCCTCCGGATCGTGCAGCATGAGGCCGAGCTTCATGCGCTCGCCGGCCAGCTCGCCGTAGCTGAGGCTGCCGAGGCCGGTCAGGATGCGGGCAACGCCCTCCGACTCCTTGGCCTTGGCGACGGACGCGCGGGCCTTGCCCTTGGCGCCCCAGGCCTTGGCCATCTCCTCCAGATCCTCGACCAGCATCTGGGTGGCGACGGTCAGGAACTGGGCGCGGCGGTCGCAGTTGCCGTTGGTGCAGTCCTTGCCCTTGGCGTAGTCGGTCGCCTTACGGTCGCCGGCTCCCGGACCCGTGCCGTTCAGGTCCTGGCCCCACAGCAGGAACTCGACGGCGTGGTAGCCGGTCGCCACGTTGGCCTCGACCTTGCCGGCCTCGTGCAGCTTGTCGGCCAGCAGCTCCTTGGTGATCTTGCGGGCGTCGATGGTCTTGTCGCCGGCCTTGATCTTCGGGTTGGCGATCACGTTGGCCTTGGCAAACGGGTTGCTGTCGCCGCCGGCGTAGCCGTCGTCCACATAGTCGATCAGGCCCTCGTCCAGCGGCCAGGCGTTGACCTTGCCTTCCCACTCGTCGACGATCGGGTTGCCGAAGCGGAAGGCCTCGGTCTGCATGTAGGGGACGCGGGCGTTCAGCCACGCCGTGCGGGCGGCGGCCAGCGTCGCCTCCGACGGGTTGGCCACCAGCGCGTCGACGGCCTTCTTCAGCGCCTTGGCGGTGCTGGCGGAGTCCTCGTAGCTGGCCTGGGCGATGTCGGCGTAGGTCTTCACCACGTCCTTGTAGGCGGGCTTGGACGACTGGGCGTCGGCGGCGAGCGGCGCCAGCGCGATGAGAGCCGCGGCGGCAAGGCCGGAGGCGTGCTTGAACATGAAGGTCTCCTCAAGCGTCGGTGATCGTTGGCGTGAGAGCCATGAAAGTGCGAAGCATTCTCAACATGCGCCGCTAATCACTCTTATTGTCAAGATGCAATTGCCAAGCAGGCTGCGCATTGCCGAATTTGCGGCGGACGGCGGGGCCATCGCGGCGGCCCCGCCTACCCACGCTCACTTCACCAGCGGTTCGTAGCGGGCGTCGGTCAGCGTCTTCATGAAGGCGACCAGCGCCTTGATTCGGCGGTCGTCGAGCGCCGGCCCCTCCTCCAGCTCCTTGATGGAGACGGTGGCGGCGATTTCCGGATTGGCCCAGGGCTTGCCGGTTTCGGGGTTGATCTGGTCCGCCGGCTTGGTGCTGTTGTACTTGTTGTAGAAGCGGACGACGGTCTCCAGGTCCTTGAAGACGCCGTTGTGCATGTAGGGGCCGGTCACCGCGACGTTGCGCAGGGTCGGCGTCTTGAATTTCCCCTCATGCGCCTTCTGACCCTTCAGCGCCGGATTCTCGGCCAGCCCGCGGTCGATGTGCGTCGCCGCCACCCCGTTGGCCGCCCGCAGCTCCGCGTTCACCGGAACGCCGATGTTGTGGTACTCGTAGTTGGTGAAGACCTCGTTCTTCGCCGCCGGCATGGCGTTCAGCTTGTGGCAGACGTTGCAGTTGGTGAACTGCTGCGAGAAGAACAGGGTCATCCCCAGCTCCTCCTCGCCGGTCATCTTGTATTCGCCGCGCAGATAACGGTCGTACTTGGAATCGAAGGGCGAGAAGACGTCGGTCGTCTCGAAGGCGGCGATGCTGTCGGTCATCGCGTCATAAGCGCGGTCGGCGTCGTCCAGCACCCCCGCGCCATAGAGGGCGACGAAGCTCCGCGCGTAGTCGGCGTTCTCCTTCAACCGCCCCTGCACCTCCGCCTTGGAGGCCATGGCCATCTCGGCGGGGTTCAGCGGCGGGCCGCCGGCCTGCTCCTGGAGAGTGGCGGCCCGGCCGTCGTGGAACTGCCCGCCGAAGGGAACCCCGCTGGCCTTGAAGCCGAAGTGCGGGGAAAGGTGGGCATAGGCGGCGGTCGGCGCGTTGCGGTCGCCCAGCGACTTGCCGTCGGCTCCCAGCGACGCCGCGCCGCGCGGGTCGGCGAAGCCGAACTCCGGGTTGTGGCAGGTCGCGCAGGACTGGCTGCGGGTGGAGGACAGGTTGTTGTCGAAGAACAGCGCCTTGCCCAGCTCGGCCTTGGCCTTCTGCAGGTCCGCCTTCTGCATCTCCGCCGGATCGGCCGCCAAGCCGGAACCACCAGCGATCAACAGGGCGGACAGCGCCGCGGCCGGCGCGACATATTTGCCGAACAATGACATCCTGACTCTCGCTCCTTGACGGCGGTGGCCCATGGTCGCAATCCATGGCGGGGCCTGCCGGTCAGTATCCATGCCCTTCGGCCTGGATGATAGTTATTCTCATTATCACGAAGGTGCGACCTATTGCCACTGGTCGTAGGACCGACGGGATTAACTCCTTGCCCCGTTCGTCCGGCCCCGCTCCCGGACGGACGATCCGGTCCGGGCGCTTCGGTCTGGCGGAAAAGGGTACCCCGACCCGGCTACCGACTCTGCTTCGCCAACCGGCAGGCCTGCCACCATTCCGGGGAGAGGCGCCACCACCGTCGGGACTCCAAATGCTCCGCACGCTACGAAGGGAGTGGCGGCCCCGGTGCCGGCACAATCCTGGCATAGCTCGATAATCACTTCAAATTCTAATCATTTCCTTTCAAAGCAATCCGATTGTCATTCACGCCCCCGCGCTGCGCTCTCCTTCCCGTTTCTTTGACCCGACGCCTCTGCACATGGCGATGCCTGCACTTTGCCTGAAGGCAGCGCGAAAAGTTGCGTTGCGGATCGCAAAGACAACGATGCCGGCCCGCCGGACTACCCCAATCGATAGGTTTATTAAAATACCGGCTTTCGACATCCTGAAATCACAGACGCCGTGCATTCCCTGAAAATCAGTAATCAGCCCCTCCGCTTCACAATGCCGAAGCGAAAACCCTTCGCATAACAATTATCAACGGAGAAAATCAATGACCCTGTTCGCCAACATCTGCGCCATCATTTCCCCGGTCCAGGCCGCCACCAAGGACCGCAAGGGCATCACGGCCCTCGAATACGGTCTGGCGGCGGCGCTTGTCGCGCTGGTCATCATCGGCGGCGCCCGCACCTTCGGCACCAACGTCAGCACCCTGTTCACCGGCATCGGCTCCACGGTCAGCGGCACCTCGACGAAAATTCCGTAAACACCGCTCCTCCCCTCCCACGCAAAGCTCCCGCCATGGATACGATCGCGGTCTTCGATCCCCTCTCCCTGGCACTGCCCATGGCGGGGCTTGCGCTGGGCTGGGCGGCGGCGGACGACCTGTGCCGGCGCATCATTCCGGACACGGTGTCGATCCTCCTCGCCAGCCTCGGTCTCGCGCTTCCGCTGTGGCAGGGCGCCCCCTTTCCCTGGGCCAGCCTTGCCGCCGCCGCCACGCTGTTCCTCATCCTGTGTGCCCTTCATGGGCGGGGCTGGCTGGGCGGCGGGGACGTGAAGCTGGCCTCGGCCATCCTGCTGCTGGTCGGGGTGGAGCGGGCCGCCCCCTTCGCGACCACCACCGCGCTGGCCGGCGGAGTGCTCTCCCTTCTCTATCTCGCCGGATGGCTCGCCCTGCGCAACGCGCGCCCGGCGCGCCGGTTGCTGCGCTTCTTCGGCGGCCAGCCCGGCCCGGCCCGGATCGTTGCCCATCTCCTGGCGGCCGAGGCGCACCGCATCGCCACCCGCCATTCCGTGCCCTACGGCGTCGCCCTGGCCGCCGGCGGGCTGCTCACCCTCTCCAACCCCACCGGAGGAGCGGCATGGTTCTGAGAGTGCTTTTCCTGTCCCTGCTGCTCGTCGGGCTGTCGCTGGTGGGCTACGTGTCCTTCTCGATGCTGCCGGCCCCGACCGCCGCGGTCGCGGTCCCGGCGCCCCAGGCGCCCATGGATTCCGTGCTGGTCGCCGCCCGCCCGATCTCCACCGGCATGCTTCTGCGTGCCGAGGATCTGCGTTGGGAAGCCTGGCCGCCGGGCCGTCTGGTGGACGGCTACATGGTGCGGGGCCGCGTTGCCGAAAGCGCCTACAGCGGCGCCGTCACCCGCCGGTCCTTCGCGGCGGGCGAGCCGATCATGGCCGGCCACATCGTCGCGCCGGGGGAGCGCGGCTTCCTCGCCGCCGTCCTGTCGCCGGGCAGCCGCGCCGTCTCGGTGGCGGTGGACGCGGTCAGCGCGACCGGCGGGCTGATCTGGCCCGGCGACCGCGTGGATCTGATCCTGACCCAGAATTTCGAATCCCAGGCGGGGCGCGACCTGCGCAGCCGGGCGGTCGGCGAAACCGTGCTCCAGAACCTGCGCGTTATCGCCATCGACCAGCAGCTCGGCGAGGCGGGCATGGCGAAGAACGGGCCGGACGGACGCATCCCCCGCACCGTGACGCTGGAGGTCACCGCCCGTCAGAGCGAGACGGTCACCGTCGCCGCCGCGATGGGCAAGCTGTCGCTGGCGCTGCGCAGCCTGCTTTCCGACGAGACCGTCCTCGCCGCGGGCGATGCGGAAGCCGCTTCGGCCCCGACCTGGGCCGAAGACGTGTCGCCCGCCCTGCGCCAGCTTCCCGCACCCCACAGCGCGGAGGCGCCCGCCGCCCGCCGCCCGCCGCTGCTCATCATCCGCGGCTCCAAGACGGAAACGCTCGAACGCTGAACCGGTGCGCCGACCCAGGGGGGACGAAGTCATGACGATGGCAACCATCAACACCACAAGCCGGGTCGGGGCCCTCAGGATCATGGGGGCGGCCCTCCTGGCCGGGCTGTTCGCGGCGCTGGCTGCGGCGCCCGCCCAATCCCAGCAATCCCAGGCGCAGCAGCGCCCCCGCGAGATCACGCTGGAGGTCGGCGGCGGACAGCCGGTCAACCTGCCGGCCCCGGCGGCCAGCGTCTTCACCTCCGCCCCGGAGATCGCCGACGTGCAGGCGTCCGGCCCGCAGGCCTTCTTCATCGTCGCCAAGACGCCGGGACGGGCCAGCGTCTACGCCCTCTCGGCGGACAACAAGCCACTCGCCGCCTTCAGCGTCGTCGTCACCATGCCGGTCGGCGACCTGCGGTCGAAGCTGGTCGCCCAGGTCCCCAACGCTGCCATCGACGTGCAGAGCACCGGCAACGGCATCACGTTGACCGGCACCGTCTCCTCCCCCGCCACGGCGCGGCAGATGGTCGAGCTGGCCGAGCGCTACGTCGGGCAGGGGCAGACCGTCACCAACCGCCTGACCGTCGCCTCCCCCGCCCAGGTGAACCTGCGGGTCCGCGTCGCCGAGGTGTCGCGCCAAGTAACCAAGGAACTGGGCGTCAATTTCGAGAGCATGTTCAACATCGGCTCCTTCGCCTTCGGGATCGCCACCGGGCGCCCCATTCTCGACGCAGCCGGCAACCTGATCCGCGCCCTCCCGCCGACCAACTCCTTCGGCGGCAGCTACCGCTCCAGCAACGGGCGGGTGGACATCAACACGGTGGTGGACGCGCTGGCCGAGGACGGGCTGATCACCGTGCTGGCCGAGCCGAACCTGACCGCCCTATCCGGCGAGACCGCCAGCTTCCTGGCCGGCGGCGAGTTCCCCATCCCGGTCGCCCAGTACGACCGCACCACCACCATCCAGTTCAAGAAATACGGCGTCAGCCTGGACTTCACCCCGACCGTGCTGGGCGGCGGCCAGATCAGCATGCGCGTCCGGCCGGAGGTCAGCGAGCTGACCAACAACGGCGCCGTCGTGGTCGACTCCATCCGCATCCCCGGCTTGTCGGTGCGCCGCGCCGAGACGACCATCGAGCTGGCCAGCGGGCAGAGCTTCGCCATCGCCGGCCTGCTCCAGAACAACACCTCGGCGACGCTGGACGCCGTGCCGGGGCTGGGCGACGTGCCGGTGCTGGGGGCGCTGTTCCACTCCAGCAAGTTCCGCCGCAACGAGACGGAGCTGGTCATAGTCGTGACCCCCTACCTCGTCCGCCCGGTGTCCGCCGCCAACGCCCTGTCCGCCCCCACCGACGGCTTCGTCGCGGCGACCGACGTGGAGCGCATCTTCCTGAACCGCGCCCAGAGCCTGCAGCCCCCGGCCGGCGGCAGCAGCGCGGCCGGCACCGCCCCGCTCGCCGCCCCGATGGCGATCGGGCCGGGCGCCGCCCGCCTGCACGGCGACGCCGGCTTCAGCCTCCAATGACCCCTTTCGCGGAGCACAGCGCCATGTCCAAAGCCATGCGAACGCCGATGCTGCTTCTGCCACTCCTCACGGGTCTGCTGGGCGGCTGCGCCGTGCCGCAGACTCCCCCGCCGATGCCCACCGCCCAAGTACCCGCCGTGAGGGCGCTCAGCAACACCGTCCCCTTCGCCATCGACCCGCGCAGCGGCGCCATCGCGGCGGAGGAGCGCGGCCGGGTGGTCCGCACGGTGGCCGGGCTCGGCCGCGACACCACCCCCCATGTGACGGTCACCGGTCCGCTGCTGGCCGCCCCGGCGCGGTCCGCCGTCGCCTCCTTGCTGGGCGCGGCCGGCGTGCCGCCGGAGAACGTCACCTTCACCCCCGACCAGACCGGCGCCCCGGCGCTCCAGGTGACCAGCTACGTCGCGCTGGCCCCGGACTGCGCGGCGTGGAGCGACATCTACAGCGGCTGGTACCAGAACAGCCCGACCGAGGCGCTGGGCTGCAGCAACCGGCGCAACCTCGCTCTGATGCTGGCCGACCCGCGTGACCTCGTGCAGGGCCGCGAGACCGTGCCCGCCGACGGCCAGCGCATGGCCGGCGCCGTCCAACGCTACCGCGCCGACCAGGTGAAGCCCTTCGTGAAGGGCAACGGCACCAGCGCCTTCGTGCTGGCCCCCGCCCTGAACGGAAGCCAGGAGGACCAATGAGCCTGCTCGCCACCCTTCTCGGCGACGCGCCGTCGCCGGCCGACGCCGCCCGCGGCACCGGTCCCCGCCTGCTCGCCTACGTCGCCGACGCGGCCAGCGCCGCCCTGCTGAACAGCGCAGCCCCGTCCCTGCTGCCCTGCGAGGTGCGGACCGGCGACATCCGCAGCGCCGTCCGCGATCTCACTCGCCAGCGCTCGCCGGATCTGCTGCTGGTCGATCTGTCCGGCGTCGCCGACCCGCTGGCCGCCATGGAGGCGCTGGCCGGAGTCTGCGACCCGTCGGTGCGGGTCATCGCGGTCGGCGACAGCAACGACATCGGCCTCTACCGCGACCTGCGCCGGATCGGAGTCACCGACTATCTGTTCAAGCCGTTGTCCCGCGATCTGCTGGAGGGGGCGCTGCGCGCCGCCGGCGCCGGCAGCGGGGCGGACGAGGCGCCGGGACGGCTGGGCAAGCTGGTGGCGGTGGTCGGCGCGCGCGGCGGCGTGGGGACGACGACGGTCGCGGTGCATCTGGGCTGCTGGCTGGCCGACGGGGCGCGCGGGCGCACGGCGCTGGTCGACCTCGACCTGCAGAACGGCACGGTGGCGCTGGCCCTCAACCTGCGGCCCGAGCCGGCGTTGCGCGAGGCGGTCGAGGCCCCCGACCGGGTGGACGACGTGTTCATGGAACGCGCCATGGTCGCCGCTTCCGACCGGCTGTCCGTCCTGGCGGCGGAGGAGCCGGTGGAGGACGTGATCGACATCGCGCCGACCGCCGCCCTGTCGGTGCTGAACCGTCTCCAGGCCCGCCACAACTACGTCGTCGTGGACGCCGGCCGCGCCCAGGGCGGGGCCGCCCGCGCCGCGCTGGAGGCGGCGTCCATCGTGGTCCTGGTCGGCGACGCCAGCGTCGCCGGCCTGCGCGATCTGGTGCGGCTGCGCGCCGCCATCGCGCGGCGGGCCGGCGGCGGGCGGCTCGTCACCGTCCTGAACCGGCGTGGCGCCCCCGGCGAGCTTCCCGCGGCGGACCTGATGCGCACGCTGGGCGAGCCGCCGGAGCACGCCCTGCCCTACCGCCCGGTGCCGCTGGCCGTCGCCGCCGGCGTCGGCGAGCCGGCCTTCCGCCATTGCCGCCGCTTCCGCGAGGCCATGGAGCGGCTGGGCGCCGATGTCGCCGGTCAGCCCGCCGCCCAGGACGGCCTGTTCCGCCGCTGGGTGCGGCGATGAGCACGCTGTTCGGCCGCAAGGCGGCCCCCCCCTCGCTGGCGGTCGCCAGCCCGCCGGCCGAGGAGCCGAAGCCCGCCCCGGTCGCCGCACCGGCGGCGGCGCCCGTCCCGCCGCCACCGGCCGCGCTGCGCCCGGTCAACCGCTCGCTGAACGACATCCGGTCCCAGGTGCTGGCCCGCATCGACCCGGCGAGCATCGCCGACATGCCGGCGGAGACGCTACGCCCGCTGGTCGAGCGGCTGATCGACGACATCGCCACCACCAGCCGCAGCCAATTGAACGGGCGCGAGCAGGCCACGCTGGCGACGGAGCTGGTCCACGACATGATCGGGCTGGGACCGCTGGAACCGCTGCTGGCTGACGACGCGATCACCGACATCATGGTCAATGGCCCCTCCCGCACCTTCGCCGAGCAGCGCGGCAAGCTGGTGGAAATGCCGGTGCGCTTCCGCGACGCCGGGCATCTGCTGAACATCGCGCAGCGCATCGCCTCGGCGGTCGGGCGGCGGGTGGACGAATCCAGCCCGATGGTCGACGCCCGGCTGGCCGACGGCAGCCGCGTCAACATCGTGGTGCCGCCGCTGGCGCTCGACGGCGCCTGCATCTCCATCCGCAAATTCGCCCGCCGCACCATCGGCTTCCGCGAACTGGTGGAGTTCCGCAGCATGTCCGAGCCGATGGCCCGCGCGCTGGAGATCATCGGGCGCTGCCGGCTGAACGTCATCATTTCCGGCGGCACCGGCTCGGGCAAGACGACGCTGCTCAACGCCATGTCCCGCCCCATCGAGGCGACCGAGCGCGTCATCACCATCGAGGACGCGGCCGAACTCCAGCTCCAGCAGCCCCACGTCGTCCGGCTGGAGACGCGCCCGCCCAACCTGGAGGGCCAGGGGCAGGTCACCCAGCGCGACCTCGTCCGCAACGCCCTGCGCATGCGGCCCGACCGCATCATCATCGGCGAGGTGCGCGGGGCGGAGGCCTTCGACATGCTCCAGGCCATGAACACCGGCCATGACGGGTCGATGTCGACCATCCACGCCAACAACCCGCGCGACGCGCTGAGCCGCGTCGAGAACATGGTGCTGATGGCCGGGATGAACCTGCCCAGCCGGGCCATCCGCCAGCAGATCGCCGGGGCGGTCAACGTCATCGTCCAGGTCCAGCGCATGCGCGACGGCGTGCGCCGCATCACCCACGTCACCGAGCTGGTCGGCATGGAGGGCGACGTGATCCTGACCCAGGACCTCTTCACCTTCGAGTTCCGCGGCGAGAACCGCGACGGCATCCTGGAGGGGCGCTACGCCGCCACCGGCCTGCGCCCGCGCTTCGCCGACCGGCTGGCCTATTTCGGGCAGGAGGCGGCCTGGAACACCGCCACCACCGGCCTGTAGCGGGAGGGAACACGCGATGGACCGCATCCAGGCCCTTCAGCTCGCCACCCTCCTCCTCGGCGTCGGGACGCTGCTGTTCGCCCTGTCCACCCTGCGCGCGTTCCGCCGCCGCAAGGCGCTGCGCCGCCGGCTGGCCGCCCTGTCGGCCGAGGCGCGGTCCGTGGTGGAGGACGGCAGCCCCGACATCACCGGCGCCGGCCCCCTGACCATCGCCGACCGGGTGAAGCGGCGCATGTCGCGTTTCTACGCGCGGCGCCAGACCGTCTATCTGCCGCCGGGCATCCGGCTGTGGCGGGCGCTTCTGTACGCCGTGATCGCCGCCGGCCTGTGCTGGTGGCTGGGCGGGCCGGTGATGGGCGACGCGGGCGCCACGACCACCGCCGCTGTGGCCCTGCTGGTCACCCCCCGCCTCGTCTTCGCCGCCAGCCGCCGCAAGACGCTGGAGGCGTTGATGAATCAGCTTCCCGACGCGATCAGCCTCGTCGTCCGCGCCACCCGCGCCGGCATCCCGGTCTCGGAAAGCCTGCGCATGGTCGGCACCGAGCTGTCCGAGCCGATCGCCCCGCTGTTCCGCCGCATCGTCGACGAGACGGCCATGGGCATCGACCTGGAAACCGTGCTGACCCGCGCCGCCGCCAATGTCCGCCTGCCGGAGTTCCGCTTCTTCGTCGTCACCCTGTTGCTGCAGCGGGAGACCGGCGGCAACCTGACGGAGCCGCTGGAGAATCTGGCCGACATGATCCGCCAGCGCCGCCGCGTGCAGATGCGCACCCGCGCCCTGACGTCGGAGGCACGCAGCTCCGCCGCCGTGCTGGCCGCCCTGCCCTTCCTGGCCGGCGGCGGCATGGCGATGCTGAACCCCGACTACGCGTGGCGGCTGATCGACGAGCCGAGCGGCCAGACGATGCTGATGGTGGCCGGCGGGCTGCTGCTGGTCGGCGTCGGCTCCATGCAGCTCCTCATCAGGAAGACCCTGTCATGAGCGGCGGCCTGATCCCGCAGCCGGTCCTGCTCGGCTTCGGCGTCCTGATGATCCTGACCGGTGTGGCCGGGCTGCGCTCCTGCGCGCTGCGCGAGCGGCTGCTGGCCCGGCTGGAGCGCCTGCGCGCCGGAACCGCGCTCTCCGCCGCCCCGGAGACGGAGCGCCGCAGCCTGCTGAGCCGGATCGGCGCCACGCTGGCCCGCACACCGCTCGTCGGTTCCACCGACCGGGAGCGGATGCGCAAGAGCCTGATCGCCGCCGGCTACAACCAGCCCGGCCACCTCTATTCCCTGCTCGGCATCAAGCTGCTGTGCATCGGCGCCGGGATGGCGCTGGTCCCTGCGGCGGCGGGGGACCTGCTGCCCTCGCTGATCGGCGCGCCGGGTGCGGCGGCGCAGGTGGTGGCCGGCGCCCTGCTCGGCTGGCGGCTGCCCGATCTGGCGCTGGGCCGGATGCGCGACCGCCGTCTGGAGGAGGTGCGCAACGGCCTGCCCGACGCGCTCGACCTGCTGGTGATCTGCGGCGAGGCCGGCCTCGGCCTGGAAGCGGCGGTGGACCGCGTGGCCCGCGAGGTGGCGACCGCCTACCCGGCGCTGAGCGCCGAGCTGTCGGCCACCGCGGCGGAGATGCGCGTGCTGTCCGACCGCGGCGGCGCACTCAACAATCTGGCCGCCCGGCTGGACATGGAGGGCGTGCGCGGCATGGCGACGACGCTGATCCAGGCCATGCGCTACGGCACACCGCTGGCCCAGGCGCTGCGCGTCCTGGCCGGGGAGATGCGCGCCCAGCGCCTCGCCCGGTTCGAGGAGAAGGCGGCCCGCCTGCCGGTGCTGCTGACCCTGCCCATGGTGGTCTTCATCCTGCCCTGCGTCTTCATCGTCGTCGGCGGCCCCGCCATGCTCGACGTCTCGCGCAGCTTCGACAGCGCCGGCACCAGCCAGCAAACTCATTCCAGCCAATCCCACTCCAACCCGCCCCACAGCCAGACCAAGGGAGGTCAGCCATGATCGCCACCCCGTCCCTCCTCCCGTCCAGCCAGCGCCCGACCCGCAAGCGTCTCTCCGGTCTGGGCCGCGCCGCGGCCGCCGCCCTCCTGCTGCTGTCGGTCAGCGCCTGCGCCTCGGCGCCGGGCGGCGGGCCGGTGGGGTCGAAGAGCGGCCCGACGGCCAACGCCACGCTGGACGACAAGGCGCGCGTGCAGCTCCGCCTCGCCCGCGCCGCCCAGGAGGCCGGCAACACCGGCTCCGCGGTGCGCTTCTACCGGGCGGTGCTGGATCAGGCGCCGGGCCATGTCGGCGCCCTGCTCGGGCTGGGTGAAACCCTGTCGGAGAGCGGGTCCGCCGCCGACGCGGTGGTCGAGCTCCAGAAGGCCGCCGCCGCGGTGCCCGACAATGTGGAGGTGCAGACGGCGCTGGGCCGCGCGCTGGTTCGCGCCAACCGTCCCGCCGATGCGCTGAACCGCTTCGACGCCCTGCTCCGCCGCAACGACGACGACCTGCGCGCCCGCTTGAACCGCGGCGTCGCCCTCGACCTCGCCGGGCGGCATGCGGAGGCCCAGGGCGAGTACCGCCACGTGCTGAAGGCGGAGCCGAACAACACGGCGGCCATGGCAAACCTCGGCCTGTCGCTGGCGCTGAACGGCAGCGCGGAGGGCGTGGCGATTCTGGAAGGGCTGGTCCAAGGCGGGGTGGACTCCCCCCGCGTGCGCCAGAACCTCGCGCTGGCCTACGGGCTGAAGGGCGATCTGGAGGCGGCGGCCCGCGTGGCCCGGCTCGACCTCGACGACGCCAACGTCCGCTCGAATCTGGCCTTCTACGAGACGGCGCGCCAGTTCGTCGCCTTCAAACCGTGAGGCGGCCCCATGCGCAGCCGCCCCTCTCCCGTTCGCCGTGCCCTGCGTGACCGCCGGGGCCTGACCACGCTGGAGCTGGCGATCGTCTCCCCGGCGCTGATCGCAGGCATGATCGCGCTGGCCGAGGTGTCCTACTCGCTGACCGTGGACGGCCTGCTCAACCACGCCGCCCGAGCCGCCGCCCGCAGCGGCTTCACCGGGGAGCTGGCGACCGGCTTCACCGACCGCCGCGCCCAGGTCTGCGACACGGTGTACCGCTTGACCGGCCGGGTGCTCGACCAGAGCCGCCTGTCGGTGCGCAGCCACAGCTACGCCTCCTTCACCACGCTGGGCCAGGTGAACGGCGGGGTCCCGCCCTCCACTTCGCTCACCGACCTGAATTGCGGCTCCACCGACTGGGACGCCAATCAGACCGGGACGGCGCTGGGCGGCAGCGGGCAGGTCGTCGTCTACACGCTGCGCTACACCCAGCCGGTGCTGACCGGGCTGGGCGCCACGGTCCTGGGACGGGCGGAACTGATCCACGAGGCCCGGCTGGCCGTGCGCAACGAACCCTTCATGGTGGGGGAGTGACCGGCATGATGGCGACACAGGTCCCGAAATCCCGGCGCCGGCCCCTGCTGCGCGACCGCCGCGGCGTCGCGGCGCTGGAGATGGCGCTGCTGGCGCCGGTCCTTCTGCTGCTGGTCACCGCCACGGTGGACGTGGTGCGCTACGTCAGCATCACCCTGACCCTGAACCGCACTGCCGCCAACGTCAGCGACATCGCCACCCAGTTCGACAAGCTGCGCGCCGGGATGACCGTGGTGAAGGGGAACGAGGTCGGCGTGCTGTTCCTCGCCGCGACGGAGGTCGCCCAGCCTCTGGACCTGATGGCCGGCGGGCAGGTGATCGTCACCTCGGTCGCCAACATGGGCCAGGGATCGCGGGTGATGTGGCAGGAACGGGCCGGCACCGGCTCCGCCATCAGCCATTACGGCGCCGCGGGCGGGGCGGCCACGCTGCCGCCCGGCTTCACCCAGCAGCCCGGCGACAACGCCATCTTCACCGAGCTGTTCTACCGCTTCACCCCCTATCTGCTGAGCGGACCGTGGCTCGGCGACGCCGGAACCTCCACGACGCTCTACGCCAGCGCCGTCTACCAGCCCCGGCTCGGCACGCTCACCACGCTGGAGACCGGGCCATGAGAACACGCTTC
Source organism: Azospirillum sp. UFLA03-27 (assembly GCF_059803775.1). Classification (NCBI taxonomy): domain Bacteria; kingdom Pseudomonadati; phylum Pseudomonadota; class Alphaproteobacteria; order Rhodospirillales; family Azospirillaceae; genus Azospirillum; species Azospirillum sp. UFLA03-27. The sequence goes on from NZ_JAUQTX010000037.1 coordinate 32,055, forward strand.
CTGACCGCGGCCCGCCTGCTCGCCTCTCTGGGCGCCACCTCTCTGGGCACGGTGCGGCGGGACCGACGGGGTGCCACGGCGTTGATGTTCGCCGCCGCCGCGGTGCCCCTGCTGGGCATGGTCGGGCTGGCGGTGGATTACGGCCGGGCCTTCCTCGTGCAGTCGCGGCTTCAGACCGCCATCGATGCCGGGGCGCTGGCCGCCGGCAAGATGCTGAACTCCACGGCGGACGCCCAGAGCGACATCGCCATGTTCGTCGCGGCCAACCTGCCGCCGGGCTTCCTGGGGGCGGCCATCGGCACCCCGGCGGTGACGCTGGACCAGACCAACCAGCGCGTCGGCGTGTCGGTCACCGCCACCCTGCCGACGACCTTCCTGCGGGTCCTGCAGGTGAACGAGCTGACCATCTCCGTCACCAATCAGGTGCAGCGCGCCAACGCCGGGCTGGAACTGGCGCTGGTGCTCGACGTCACCGGCTCCATGGCGACCAACAACCGCATCGGGGAGCTGCGCAGCGCCGCCACCGACCTCGTCAACATCCTGTTCGGGCCGGGCAGCGCGCCGCCGAAAAACCTGTGGGTCTCCATCGCCCCCTACGCGGCGGAGGTCAACATCGGCAAGACCCGCACCAACTGGCTGGCGGCGGGCAGCTACGACGCCACCAAATGGGCCTCCCAGGGCTGGCGCGGCTGCGTCCTGGCGCGCACCCAGCCGCAGGACCAGACCGACACCCCGCCGGCCTCCGCGCCGTTCAAGCCCTTCTGGTACCCGAACAACCAGTACAACGGGACCAACAACGACAACCCCTGGACCCCCACGAACATCACCGACGACGGCACCTACCGCCAGACCAACGACATGGCCGGGCCGAATCTCGGCTGTCCGCCGCCGATCATGGCGCTGACCAACGACCGCTCGGCGCTGCTCGCCAGGATCGCCGGGCTGAAGCCGGTGAACCGCGGCGGCACCATGGCGAACCAGGGGCTGCAGGCCGGATGGTTCACCCTGTCGCCGAAGTGGCGCGGCCTGTGGGGCGGCACGACGCCGGACACGCTGCCGCTCGATTACGGGACGCCCGACATGTCCAAGGCGGTCGTCCTGCTGACCGACGGCAACAACGAGTGGTACAAGTACAAGCCGCAGGGCGACTACACCAGCTACCAGCGTCTCAGCGACGGGCTGCTGGGCACCACCGACACCAATCAGGTGACGACGGCGATCAACAACCGCATGCTGACGCTGTGCAGCAATATGAAGGCGGCGGGGATCACCCTCTTCACCATCACCGTCGGCGACAGCGCCAGCAGCGCCACCCGCACCCTCTACGAAAGCTGCGCCTCGCCCGGCCCGAACCATTATTTCGACAGCCCGACGCCGGCGGATCTGCAGACGGTGTTCCGCACCATAGCCGGCCAGCTCAGCAACCTGCGAATCATCCGCTGATCGGCCTGCGCTGAACGGCCGGCACCTTGGCCGGGGGCAGTATGGCGGAGACAGCGGTTTATGACCTATTGCGCATTGGTCCGCCGCCGCCCAATGGGCTACAGGAATCGGGACCGTGCAGACAAGAGGCCCGCCCGTCATGTCCCAGACCTTCCCCCAGACCTTTCACGTGATCGTTGCCGAAGACGACCCCGTCGTCGCGGTCACCATTGCCGAAACCCTGGAGGAGCGCGGCTTCCGCGTGACCATCGGGCGCAACGGGTTCGATGCCTTCAAGATCGACCAGAACGATCCCGCCGACATCCTGATCACCGACCTGCGCATGCCGCACTTCGACGGCACCAGCCTGATCGCCCGCATGCAGGAGCAGCGCCCCGAGTTGCCCATCCTGGTCACCACCGGCTACAGCGACAACCTGCCCAAGGAGGAGCCGGGCCAGCTGTCCGTCGTCCAGAAGCCCTTTTCCGAGGACAGCATCGTCCGGGCGGTGCAGAGCCTGCTTGGGGTCGCCTGACCGGACCGCCGGAGGGTGGAAGCGAAAAAAGTTCGCTCTCCGGTGAAGTTCCTGCTTGCGCTGCGCCGCAGGGACCCGTATAAGCCGGCCTCCGTTCCGGATTAGCTCAGTCGGTAGAGCAGCGGACTGTTAATCCGCGTGTCGCTGGTTCGAGTCCAGCATCCGGAGCCATATTGCGGGTGTAGCTCAGTTGGTTAGAGCGCCGGCCTGTCACGCCGGAGGCCGCGGGTTCAAGTCCCGTCACTCGCGCCACATTGCGGGCGTAGCTCAGGGGTAGAGCACAACCTTGCCAAGGTTGGGGTCGAGGGTTCGAATCCCTTCGCCCGCTCCAGTTTCGGGGCACGACAGTGTCTACGGGGGCCGCTTGTTCATCAAGCGGCCCCCTCGTCGTTTCAGGCGCCGTTTGAGGCCGACCCGCTCCTTCTCCATTCCGCTCAGCCGAAATAAGCCGATGGCGTCACGCCCAGCGTCCGCTTGAACAAGGCGATGAAGGCGCTGACGCTGTCGTAGCCGAGGTCGATGGCCACGGTCGTCACCGGCGCGCCCTCGGCCAGCATCTCCAGCGCGCGCATCAGGCGCGCCCGCTGCCGCCACGCGGTGTAGCTGTAGCCGGTCTCCGCCACGAAGCGGCGGCTCAGCGTCCTTTCGGACACGCCCGCCCAGGAAGCCCAGGCGTCCATGCCACGCCGATCCCCGGGATCGTCGAGCAAGGCCCGCGCGATCCGGAGAAGGCGCGGATCGCGCGGCATGGGCAGGGTAAAGGGATCGATGGGCGAGGCCCTGAGTTCGTCGAGGAGGACCATGGCAAGGCGCCATTGCGCCTCGTCCAGCTCCCACCCTCGCCATCCGGAGGCGCGGATCACCGCCTCGCGCAGCAGGCCGGATACCTTGATGATGCAGGACCGGTCCGGCAGCGTCGCGCAGGCGGCTTCCGCGATGTAGCAGCTCCACCCCTCGACGGCCCCGTGGGTGTAGCCGTGGTGCGGCTGGTGGGGCGGAAGCCAGACCGCATGCTCGGCGGGAACCACCCAGGTGTCCGTCTCCGTGCCGATGGTGAGCAGCCCGCGGCGCAGACCGGAGAGCTGGCCGCGCGAATGGCTGTGCAGTCCCAGCGCACGATGTTCGGCCTGCGTCTCGTAGATGGCGACGATGATCGGTTCGCACGCATCACTCGCGGCGAAGGCGAACCGTTCCTCGGACATGGCGTCAATCCGCTATCGAATGGCCGCCATAGCTTAGCGCTGCCTTCGGTCGCCCGCTAGACTGCTCGCGACAGGAGAAAGCCATGATTCCGCAGAATTCCCCTTCCCCCACGCCCGACCTCGACCGGCTTTACGACCCGCCGATGGAGCATGTCCAGAAGGCGGTCATGACGGAGTTGATCTCCTTCCACGCCGATTACCTCGCCAAGGCCACCTTCTTCTGCCTCGCGACCGGTCGCGCTGCGGGTCTGGACGCCTCGCCGCGCGGCGGCCCGCCGGGTTTCGTCAGGATGCTCGATGCCAAGACCGTCGCCTTCGCCGACTGGCCCGGCAACAACCGGATCGAGTCCATGCGCAACCTGCTGGAGGACGACCGCTTGGGGATGCTCTTCCTGTTCCCCGGCCTGGACGTCTTCATGCGGATCAATGGACGCGGCCGCGTCTCGGACGACGCGGATCTCCGCGCCAACCTTGCCGAGGGGACGAAAATTCCCAAGACGGCCATCGTCGTGAGCGTGGACGAGGTGCTGTTCCACTGCGGCAAGGCGGTGAACCGGGCCAAGCTGTGGGCTCCGGAGTCCCGGATCGGGCGCGGTGCGCTTCCGACCCCCGGCCAGATGCTCGCCGCCATGACCAGGCAGGACGCCTCCGCCGCGGAGGCCATCGATGCGCACTACGACCATGCGATGCGAAACGACCTCTACGGCTGAGGTGCAGGAGTTTCAGGACCGGAAAAACGCCCTCTGTCGGACATGACGAAAAACCGGCGCCTCCCGTTGGGGAAAGCGCCGGCCTTGTCGTTCATGAAGCCGATTGTCAAGTGTGGTTGAAACCCATCCATCCAAGTCCTTGATGGCTTGGCGTGTGCCGTGGTGACCTGGCGGCGACCTACTCTCCCACGTC